>CAVICC010000038.1:0-26481 GCA_963641405.1 bacterium
CGCAAGCGCATTAGAATCAGCTTCGCTGATGGGCGCTTGCTCCTACATAATATACGTTTTCTTACAAAATATGCGGTACTGCATATTTCTGTACTGAATAATTACCATATATCTAATATAAAAAAACAGCTCAGAGTCACAATCTGAGCTGTTTTTTACTACTTTCTCACACCCTTGGTATCACGGTTTGCCACATGCAGTCTGTTAAGTGCCACCGGCTTGCCTTTTACCTCGATCTCGCGTTCTTCCTGATCGTGCAACAGATATATATCGCTAAGTTGATCATCACGATCAAGCCTCATGCCACGCACACCAACTGCTGCCTTTTTCTTTTCAGGAATTGTTGCACAGTCAATTCTTAAAAACATTTCCTTCTTAGATCGCATGATCATTGTGTCATTTTCCATCAGCATATCCACAAATATAAGCTCATCATCGTCCATAATCTTTGTAGCCTGTGAGGTTTTTCTTGTGACAACAAATTCTGCACCCTCGACAACCTTTATCATAGCTGTTTTTGTGCCGAATATGAGCTTATGTTTCTCCACCTCAATAAGAGGAACTATATAAACAAAGCTCTCCTTGCTGCTGTCATAGTTGCTGACATTGTCGATTGGAGTACCCTTATCACGAAACTTTCCGTAAGGCAGGTCTAACACCTTCACCAGATGCATATTTCCGGTATTTGTAAAAATACATACTTTATCTATATTTTTCACCTTAAAGATAATTTTGTTTTCCGCATCCGCTGTTTCCTTATTTCGCTCGTATGTAGATACATCTACGGTCTTTACATAGCCGAATCTATCCATAAGGAATACAACATCTGCCACCTCGATCTCTTTCTTTATGACAACTGCTTCCTCGAGATTGTCGATCTCGGTACGTCTTTCACGCGCATATTCCTTACGGAAATCCTTTATCTCTTTCATTATAACTTTTGCCATAGAGGAACGGTTTTCAAGTATATCCGTATACTCTGCGATCTTTGCGCGGGTTTCCTCATGCTCTTTTATGAGTGCCTCGATCTCCAGGCCGATAAGCTTGTACAGACGCATCTCAAGGATAGCTGTTGCCTGACGCTCTGTAAAACAAAGCTGTGCTGCCATAGCCTCTGAGGCTTTGGACTTGAAATTGATTCCTTCTGTCTTACCATGGATGAGGCATGCCTTTGCAGTCTTAAGATCACGGCTGCCTCGGAGTATCTCTATTATGAGATCTATGACGTTACAAGCCTTTATAAGACCTTCCTGCACCTCTGATTTTTCCTGCTCTTTTGCAAGAAGCGTCTCATACTTTCTTCGGGCAGTCTCATATCTGAAGTTCACATGGTGTTTTATGATAGGCACAATTCCCATAGTCTCCGGTCTGCCGTTTGCAACTGCAAGCATATTTACGCCAAATGTATCCTCAAGCTTTGTTTTTTTATACAGCAGATTCTTAAGAGCCTCTACGTCAGCGCCCTTTTTAAGCTCGAGTACGATCCTTATGCCTTCTTTTGAGGACTGGTTTGTGATATCAACGATATCCGTTGTGGCTTTTGACTCTACAAGTGAATATACATCATTTAAGAATTTTCCGATATTGGCTCCTATCATGGTATATGGAATCTCTGTAATAACAAGTCGGTCTTTTCCACCCTTGCCCTTTTCTATCTCGACTTTTCCACGGATCTTTATCTTTCCCTGTCCGGTCTCATAGATTGCTGCCAGATCATCCTTGTTTGCAATGATACCGCCTGTCGGAAAATCCGGTCCTGGGATATACTGCATAATCTCTGCTGTAGAGATATCAGGATTTTTCATGTAGGCTACCACACCGTCTAATACCTCACCGAAGTTGTGAGGAGGTATGCTTGTTGCCATACCTACAGCGATACCCTCAGCTCCGTTTATAAGGAGGTTTGGTACCTTTACAGGCAGCACCTCAGGCTCTTTTTCCGTCTCATCATAGTTTGGGATAAAGTCAACCACATTTTTGTCCAGATCAGCCAGATAAGCCTCCTGTGTAATCTTCTGCAAACGCGCCTCAGTGTAACGCATGGCAGCGGCTCCGTCTCCCTCTATCGATCCGAAGTTTCCATGTCCGTCCACTAGTGGCATGCTCTTCTTGAAATCCTGCGCCATGACAACCATTGCATCGTATATTGAGGAATCTCCGTGCGGATGATATTTACCCATCGTATCACCGACGATACGTGCACTTTTTCTGTAAGGCTTATCGTATTTGATGCCAAGCTCATGCATATCGTATAGTGTACGCCTCTGTACAGGCTTAAGTCCGTCCCTTACATCCGGCAGTGCTCTTGCGATAATTACACTCATGGCATAGTCAATATATGATTTTCGCATCAGATCCGAGTAGTCGGTCTGAATTATATTATTTTCCATATCCTATATCATTCTCCATCGAATTAATCTACATAATATGCGATACCGCATATTCCTATGCTAAACAATTATAGTAGTATCTAGATATCCAGCTCTGCATCGTGCGCATGCTCATATATGAACTCTTTTCTCGGAGGTACATCACTGCCCATAAGAAGCGAAGTCACATCATTTGCCAGACGTCCGTCCTCTATCTCTATGCGCTTTAGCATTCTTGTCTCAGGGTTAAGTGTGGTATCCCAGAGCTGGTCTGCGTCCATTTCTCCAAGACCTTTGTATCTTTGCAGTGTAAACTTGCCGGTGTGTGTCTTTCGGTATTTCTCAAGCTCTGCGTCATCATACAGATACTCCTCCTCACCGCGCGACGGTATAGCCTTGTAAAGTGGAGGCATTGCCACATATACATGCCCTTCCAATATAAGTTCCGGCATAAATCTAAAGAAAAGCGTCAGAAGCAGTGTAGAGATATGCGCTCCGTCCACATCGGCATCTGCCATGATTATTATCTTGTCATAGCGCAGCTTTGTGATATCAAAGTCATTGCCGTAGCCTTCCGAAAAGCCACAGCCGAATGCATTTATCATGGTCTTTATCTCGGCATTTGCAAGCACTTTGTCGATACTTGCTTTTTCCACATTTAAGATTTTACCACGGATAGGCATGATTGCCTGATACATACGGTTTCTTGCCATCTTGGCTGAACCACCGGCAGAATCTCCCTCGACTATGAAAATCTCACATTTTGAGGCATCCCTGCTCTCACAGTTTGCCAGCTTTCCGTTTGAATCAAATGAAAACTTCTGCTTTGTCAGGAGGTTCGTCTTTGCCTTTTCCTCTGCTTTTCTGATCTTTGCTGCCTTCTCTGCACATGAGATTACGGTCTTTAATACCTCGAGGTTTTTATCGAAATATAAAGGCACTTCATCATTTGTCACCTTTGCAGTGGCACGGTTGGCATCCTGATTGTCAAGCTTTGTCTTGGTCTGTCCCTCGAATCTTGGATCAGGGTGTTTTACCGATACAACAGCCGTCATGCCGTTTCTGACATCTGCTCCGTTGAAATTGGCATCCTTATCCTTTAATATGCCAAGCTCTCTGGCATACGAGTTGATAATTCCGGTAAATGCCGTCTTAAAACCTGTTATATGCGCTCCACCCTCGGAATTGTAGATATTGTTACAAAAACCGAGAATATTTTCATGGAACTCGCTTGTATACTGGAAAGCGACCTCAACCTTGATATTCTCACTCTCTCCTGTAAAATATATCACATCATGAAGCTTTTCTATATTTTTATTGAGATCCTTTACAAAGCCTATAATTCCTTCCGGCTCGTGATACTCGATATGCTCTGTCCCATCACCACGCTTATCCTCATATATGATCGTAAGCTTCGGATTTAAGTAAGCTGTCTCTTTTAATCTGTTTTTTACATCCTCTTCCTTAAATCTGGTCTTTTCAAAAATCTCCGGATCAGGCAGGAAATTGATCTTTGTTCCTGTCTTTTTTGTCTTTGAGATTTTTGGAAGAAGTCCGTCCTCAAGCTCCACGACAGGAACACCCTTTTCGTATCTGTCATGATGCACGAAGCCGTCACGGCTTATCTCCACATCCATATACGTAGAAAGTGCGTTTACAACAGAAGAACCTACTCCGTGCAGACCCCCGCTAGTCTTGTATACAGATTTGTCGAATTTACCTCCTGCATGCAGTGTGGAAAAAACAACTCGCGCAGCCGATACGCCCTTGGCATGCATGCCGACAGGTATTCCTCGACCATTGTCCTCTACTGTACACGATCCGTTTTTCTCAAGTGTTACCCTTATCGTGTCACATTCTCCTGCAAGGTGCTCATCCACTGAGTTGTCCACTATCTCATATATCAGGTGGTTAAGTCCCTTTGTAGTGACACTTCCTATGTACATTCCCGGTCTTTTTCTGACCGCTTCAAGTCCCTCTAAAATTGCAATACTATTCTCATCGTATGTTTGCTTTTTAGCCATACTGCTCTCCTATTTCCACTAGATTTTTTACGACTGATACTTATGTTTACTATCCTTGATATGTGCAATTACCATTGTTGCTATCTTAAATATCATCGCATCATCAAATGTTCTAATATCAAGCCCAATAGCCTTTTCAATACGCTCAAGCCTGTATACAAGCGTATTTCTGTGCAAAAAAAGCTGTCTGGCTGTCTCTGAGATATTAAGATTATTGTCAAAAAACTTTGAAATGGTAGACATTGCTTCCTCATCATCGAGTATATCCGGTACCGTATCTCCGAACAATTCTTTTATAAACATCTCACACAGACTCATAGGAAGCTGATATATAAGACGACCTATTCCAAGTCTGTCATAAGCCATGATTTCCTTCTCCACATAGAAAAGACGTCCTACCTCAAGTGCCAGCTTCGCCTCCTGATACGATTCGGCTATCTTTGTCAATATATTTGTAGTATTGCCATAGCCCACACGCACCTTAATCATTGCCTCTGCAAGCAGATTGTCAACCAGACTGCTCGCTATAGCCGCCAGCTTCTGTGGTCTTTTCTGTGGATCTATATCATCCACATCCTTTACAAGCACTACACTGTGTTCATCCATTGAAACTACGAAATCACCACTTCGTATATCAGAAAGATTCTTTACCAGCTCAAGTGCTACCTCATTGCTATTCTTTCCTGTATCTATAACATAAACCACACGGCTTTTATTATCTATATGCAATTTCTTGGCACGGTTTATTATATCAGAACCGAGCATATTTCCAAGAATTATATTCTGAATAAAGTCATTTCTGTCATATCGCTCCGACTCACCCAGCACCAATGTACGAAGCTGGCAAACTGCCATCCGTCCTATCACAAGATTACCTTCTGTATATGGACAAAGCATCAAAAGTACATATTCTATCTCAGAATCGATCTCTACCTCAAAGGCTACAAAATCCGTTCCACGCTCTATATCTTCTCCCGACACTATAAATTCTTTAACAAAAACATCACAATGTGCTGGTTCTTCTGCCGTACCTGTCAGATGCTTTCCCTTAGACGAATATAAAATCACATCATACGATGTGATACTCTTAATCTCGTCTAATGCTTTCTTTAGTTTCTGATTTGTTATCATATTATTTATCCTTTAAAACCCAAAATGATACTGCCGCAAGTATATTAATATCGTTTTAGTCACATCACAAAACCGGGTGTAAATACTACACCCGGTCAGTAAATTTACAACTATTTAATTTTATCGAACTAGTTTGTAATTGTCAATTCTGTTTCTTTATCAAATACATGGATCTTGTGTGGATCGAATGCAAGAGAAATGTGATCACCGTAACGAGCTGGTGTATCTGAGTCAACTCTTGCAGACATATTTGCACCTGCAACTGTAAAGTATAATAATACCTCTGCTCCAAGTAACTCGTATCCTGTAACATCTGACTCGATCTTGCATGAAGCATATTTCTCAAGATGCTCTGCAGAATCATAAATATCTTCTGGTCTGATACCAAATACAACATTCTTTCCAGCATATCCTCCATCGATAAGCTTCTTAGCCTTTGCCTCTGGAAGCTCAACCTGATATTTGTCGAATTTAAGGAATGCTTTTGCTCCCTCAACTACACACTGAGCATCTACGAAGTTCATCTGTGGTGATCCGATGAATCCTGCAACGAATAAGTTGTTAGGCTCGTTGTATAATTTCTGTGGGCTGTCTACCTGCATGATAACACCATCTTTAAGAACTACGATTCTTGTTCCAAGTGTCATAGCCTCTGTCTGATCATGTGTAACGTAGATGATTGTAGCACCTAATCTGTTATGTAATGAAGAAATCTCAGATCTCATCTGTACACGAAGTTTTGCATCAAGGTTTGATAAAGGCTCATCCATAAGGAATACCTTAGGATTACGAACGATTGCACGTCCCATGGCAACTCGCTGTCTCTGTCCACCTGATAAAGCCTTTGGCTTACGGTCTAATAATTTCTCAAGGTCAAGGATTCTTGCTGCCTCCTCAACTTTAGCTTTGATCTCATCCTTTGGAACTTTTCTAAGCTTAAGTCCGAAAGCCATGTTATCAAATACTGTCATATGTGGGTAAAGAGCATAGTTCTGGAATACCATTGCGATATCACGATCCTTTGGCTCTACGTCGTTCATAAGTTTTCCATCGATGATGAGCTCTCCTGAAGAAATCTCCTCAAGTCCTGCGATCATACGAAGTGTTGTTGATTTTCCACATCCTGAAGGTCCTACGAAGATGATGAACTCTTTGTCTTCTACTTCAAGGTTGAAATCTTTAACAGCCTCAAAGCCGTTTGAATATACCTTGCAAATGTTCTTTAATGATAAACTTGCCATTTTAAAAATACCTCCTGAGTACTTTGTAATCATATTGAGTAGCTACTTTTTACTTAGCAGTTACCTTTGTTCTTTGTAACTTTATAATACAAAATGTCTGTCTGATTGGCTACCGTCAATCCGCCAAATAATTTATGAGGTTATTGTCACTTTGACGAAACGACAATAACCTCATATAAATTACAGCTTTGAATAGCCGAAACCATTGACCATAGCCTCTATTGGCAGGCCTTTTTTACAGAAAGGGCAATCAGTGACCGAATATGCCTGATAATTTATGACATCATCATCGTCAAAAAGTTTCTCTACCTTTGTGCCATCAACTTCATCTACGGTAGAAAAAACCGAAGCCACACACGTAATAGTGCCGCCATAGTAGCTGATACATTCCATTGCTCTTCTGATAGTCTCTCCAGTAGTGGTCGTTGCCAGAAGAAGCACTACATGCTTTCCCTCAATGGCACCTTTGTTATTATCTCGAAACAGCATCTGACTGTTATTAATCTCAGGTGATACAACATAATGAGTCTCATGCTTGTTGATCGACATAATTCCCGCATTCTCAATCTGCTGGCTTAAAAATGCGCCAATCATCTCGGTTCCGTCCATACATACAATAGTATCAATATAGCCATTTCTCGGAATCTTCGAATATAGCACCTTTGCGGCTTCCTTTGCCTCTGAAGCCCTTGTCTTTATACTTGTAACATCAACATAGTAGTTGATATGCGAATGACTTGTTGCAAAATGTCCCGGTATGGCATGAAGATTAAGATTTGAGCTTTCTTTAGATTTGAATTTTACAATACGATTTTCCATATTGTGTCCCCCTTTGCAAGTATAGATTTATAATCTGTTAATAAATACCTATATAAACCAAAATTATACGACTCCAACCTATAATTCCGGTAAATATCACATAAAGCTGCTAAACTTTTATTTGTTTTTACTTGGTTCCTGTTGAACCAAACCCACCATCTCCACGTTTTGTATTAGAAAGTTCTTCTACTTCCTTAAATTCTACTGCCAGATAAGGCATAACAACAAGCTGTGCAATACGATCTGCCGGGTTTATGGTGCGTTCTTCCTCTGAGTCATTGTGAAGCGCAACGATATATTCTCCTCTGTAGTCGCTGTCACATACCCCAACACAGTTTGACGGGCGCAGTCCCTGCTTTGATGCAAGTCCGCTTCTGGCAAATACTGCTCCGAAATATCCGTCAGGTATCTCCACCGAAAGTCCCGTACCTATCTTTGCAGTCTCATGAGGCTTTATGTTAACTGCCTCTATGATGTCCGCATACAGATCGTAGCCTGCTGCATACTCACTGCCTCTGGTCGGTATCTTTGCTGTATCTGTTAATTTCTTGATCTTTACTTCCATTACGAAATGCTCCTGTATTTATTTAATCCCATTCAAGGCTGCTGTGCTCGATCTTCTTGTCACGGAGCATAAGCTCTGATACGGCATCCTTTGCCGGCTTATCCTCGAAAAGTACTCTGTTTACTTCCTCTATGATAGGCATCTTGACGCCGTATTTCTTTGCAAGACCAAGAGCCGCTTTTGCTGAGTAAATACCCTCAACAACCATCTTGACCTCTTTTGTAGCCTCATCCATGGTGTAACCCTGACCGATGAGCATTCCGGCTTTTCTGTTTCGGCTGTGGCGGCTCTCACAGGTAACAATAAGATCCCCGATACCTGTAAGCCCGGAAAGCGTCTCTGCCTTTGCCCCCATCTTTATGGCAAGACCTGAAATTTCAGACATACCTCTTGTTATAAGAGCAGCCTTTGTATTGTCGCCATATCCAAGTCCATCTGCCATACCTGCCGCAAGAGCTATAACATTCTTAAGTGATCCACCAAGCTCCATTCCAAGCATGTCCGGACTTGTATATACACGAAATACCTCATTCATAAAAATATCCTGTACTTTTTCTGCTGTCTCCTTTGTCCTTGCGCCTGCAACAACAGTAGTAGGCAGCATAAGACCTACTTCCTCTGCGTGGGAAGGACCGCACATTACGGCCACATCCGCGCAAGGTATCTCACTCTCAACTACATCTGAGATAGTCATGAGTGTGTCATCCTCGATACCTTTTGCTACGCAGACGATAATCTGTCCATCCTTTACATATGGTGCCATCTTCAAAGCTGTGCTTCTTGTAAATACTGATGGTACCGCAAGTACAAGCACATCATTATCTTTTATCGTTTTCTCAAGATCTGCTGTAAATGTAATGCTATCCGGCAGCTTTACCCCCGGAAGTTTGTCAACATGCTCATGTTTTTCTTTAAGGATATCGATCTCTTTTTCATTGATCGACCATAGTTCTACTGAATGTCCGTTATTGGCAAGCACGAGTGATAAAGCTGTTCCCCAGCTTCCCGCACCAATAATACCTACTTTTTCCATCTTTTTATCCTCTATATATTAAATGTACGTTTCACAATTATCAGCCTTCATTTTTATTTGGCTTTCTGACCAAGCTTATTCTCTGTTCCATTAAGAAGACGGTTGATATTTGCCCTGTGGCGCCATATGGCCATAGCTGTAAAACATGCAACAATTATGTCAAACTCTATGACATATACGCCATTTACGCCAAGAAGTCCTATATGATTAAATATAAGTGCCTGTATCAGAAATGATACAACTACGAGTATTGAACCAAGTGATACGTATCTGGTGATAGATACAGCCAATATGAAAAGTATCAAACAAATTGGAGCTGCAAGCGGACATACAGCAAGGATGACTCCCGATGTACACGCTATACCCTTTCCACCCTTGAAATTAAGATAGAATGGGAAATTATGCCCGAGTACTGCACCAAAACCAGCATATAGTTCTATGCATTTTACTGCCTGTGGATATGTATTCCTGTACAGGAAATAAAAAATAAGTACTGCTGCAATAGCCTTGAACAGATCACCAAAAAAGGTGACTGCTCCTGCCTTCCAGCCAAGTGTCCTCAAAGTATTGGTGGTTCCTGAATTGCCACTGCCATGCTCTCTAACATCTATTCCATGTGCCTTGCCGTAAAGATATCCGGTCTGAAAAGTACCAAAGAAATAACCTACGATCAAGGCAAAAATACGAGCCAATATCATATTAATCGTTTTCCTTTCGTTCTCTTGTTATAAACTTAAGCGCAGTTCCCCTGAAACCGAAGGTATCCCTGATCCTGTTCTCGAGGTATCTGGTGTATGAGAAATGCATGAGATTTTTGTCGTTTACAAAGATAACAAATGTAGGTGGCTTAACCGAAACCTGTGTCACATAGTAGATTTTTAATCTCTTACCCTTGTCTGTAGGAGGCTGTTGCATGGCAACTGCCTCTGTGACGATCTCGTTTAACACACCTGTGGCTACTCTCATGGAATTGTTCTCGATAACAACATCGATCAGCTCAAATATCTTGTTAAGACGCTGCCCCGATTTTGCTGAGATGAAGAGTATCTCTGCGTATGATAAAAAGCTTAAAATCTGTCTAATCTTCTCTGTGTGTTTCTTTACTGTATTGTTGTCTTTTTCGATGGCATCCCACTTGTTTACAGCAATGATGACACCTTTTCCTCTCTCGTGGGCGATACCCGCGATCTTGGCATCCTGCTCTGTGACACCCTCTGTGGCATCTATTACGATAATGACCACATCAGCTCTCTCCACGGCAGCTACCGCACGGATGATGCTGTACTTTTCAATATCTTCTTTGATCTTGTTCTTTCGTCTGAGTCCTGCTGTATCAATAAATATATACTCTTTGCCGTTGTATTTGATGTCTGTGTCTATGGCATCTCTTGTGGTTCCTGCAATATCAGATACGATCACACGATCCTCCTGTGCAAGCTTATTGATAAGTGATGACTTACCTACGTTTGGTTTTCCTATTATAGCAACTCTCGGTCTGTCATCTTCCTCTTCATGCTTTGAAGAATCAGGGAAGTGTTTTACCACCTCATCAAGCATATCACCAAGTCCTAATAGTGATGCTGCAGAGATCGGATGTGGATCTCCAATACCGAGATTGTAAAATTCGTATACATCCGGCATATATTTTTCGAAGCTGTCTACCTTATTTACCACTAAAACTACAGGCTTGTGTGATCTGCGGAGCATATCTGCCACCTTTGAATCAGAGTCTACAAGTCCCTGCTTTACGTCTGTGATAAAAATGATGACATCGGCTGTATCAATAGCAATCTGTGCTTGCTCACGCATCTGTGAAAGGATCACATCACCTGACTCGGGCTCGATTCCGCCTGTGTCTATCATCGTAAAATTGTAATCAAGCCATGATACATCAGCATAGATCCTGTCTCTGGTAACTCCCGGTGTATCTTTAACTATAGAAATCCTCTCACCTGCAAGTGCATTAAAGAGTGTTGATTTTCCAACATTTGGACGGCCTACTATGGCCACTACTGGTCTGCTCATATAATCTCCTGTTCTGTATCAGATGTTATATCGTTGCTGGTTACACTGTTAGGTGTGAACAGAAACATTATATCTTCACCCGATAATTATTTTAATTATACTCTTTGACCATTATAGCACAGTTTTATTTACTCCGACAACTGTTCATATATTAAAAGTGATTCCTTTGAATCGATAATCTTATATTTGATAAGTGCATTTATTGTATTCTCACACTTTGGACCAATCTCAACATTGACTGTAAATGTGCTTAGTCCATCCGAATAATCTGTTTCGTATACTACATCATCGAATCTAAGGCCAATATTACTAAGCAGTCTTTCAATTATCGTGCTTGATTCTTCATATGATATAGTAGATGTTTCTTCACCTGCCGGTAATGTAAATGCCAAACCAAGATTTAGGTTGTAACTTTCATTTCCTGTTTTACCGTAAACCAGAGGAATAACATATTCCTGTATGTTTCCAGCCTCCGCATCCTGTTTTATTGCTTTATATATATCGCGTGCGACTTTTCCATCAAAATTTCTGTTGAGTACAGTGTTATAATTTTCATCATACTGTGCTGCATTTCCTCCGGTAAATATTGCCTTGTCAGTATTCTCACACTGCATGATAAATTTCATGATATTCTCTGACTTTTTTTCCTCATCTGCCAGTGCTTTGCATTTTTCTTGCACATCAATCTTGTAGGATACTTCATAGTTTCTATAAATCTTTGTGCCATTTTTTAAAACATACTCTATTTTGATGTATGAGTTATCTGCATCTCCACGACTAGTAAAGTAATCTTTCTTGTGCTTGATCAGGATTTTTTGTGTATCAATTGCTGTATTTATATCTTTATTTTTCAATTTCAGACTATAATCCATATTTATGTATGCATATTCCACATCTGCCTGCTTTGGAATTATATTTTCCTCCAAAAAACCGTACAAACTTATCGTTGCAAAAACCGCTGCTACAAAAAATTCATATGGGATAAGTTCCTTTAAAAATTTCTTAGATATAACTTTAAAATTCTTTTTTATAAGCATCTCAAGAAGCATAAAGGCAACCATTCCCAGAACAACCGCAATCAATAGTATCACTACTGTATTTACGTATATATGCATCTCAGAAAATAGTTCAGCTACAATAATTGAAAATTCAAGTCCTACAATGCAGCCACCACCCCATTTAAAAACAGGTTTCAAAAATGATACTGTTATTAGATTTCCTGCATTTTCCAGATCTCTGTACTTGTAGAGCAAGTATGCTATAAAATAAATCACAATTGCTACAAATACGTAAAAGCATATGGTCTGCGTTCCTCTGAAATTGTACCTTATACAGTAATTGAAGGTTGTTGTCTCTTTCATAGTCGGCTTAAAACCTATTCTATTGACCATCTGCACAAATGGTGCAAGCCATGTCAGCTTTGCTTTTTGAATAAGTTTTGAAAATACAAGTCCATATGATACGTATGAAGCCACTTTCGCGATAACTACAACAATAGCACCATATATGGCATTAATGACTCCATACATTACAGGGACCGCAATAAGCTGACCTGTAAGCATGGTTGCAAGACAGACCAGACTATATACAAAAAATGATATACCTAGTGAAGCTAAAAGCCATATCCCGATATAAGTCACCTGCGTTGTGCCATACGATATGCATACAAGCAGTGAAACAGCGTATTTAATAATCAATGGACCCCACATAAAAAGCAGACCTGTAACAACATTTGTATTAAAAAGCTGCTTACGTGTCACCGGCATTGCATGTATCATATTGCACGCCCGCGAATTGTACAGATTACTAAAAAGTGCCATTCCTGTAACTATCGCCATAATAAATATTAGTATTATAGTAATTCGCATACTGATAACCGGCGACATGCAGTCGAGTTCAAACTTCTTCCATTTTGTGCCATAATAATACTGTGCTGATCTATATCCACTCCACATGCTAATAGGTCCCTGCACAAGAAGTATGACAGTAAAAAATATCCATATCGGCCAGTAAAGTCTTACATTTTTTTCAAGAATTGTCTTATTAATAAATGATGTCTTTGACTTCATAGTCCTCTCCTCCCATTTCGTAGATAAAGATTTCCTCAAGTGTAAGCGGAAGTACGTCTACTACTTGTGGACTGTCCTCACCTGCTGTGATGGCAGCAACAACTTCATCCGGATTACCACGTACTATAACTGTGTATACTCTTCCGATATTAGACATATGAAGTACCTTAAAATCCTGTGGTATCTTTGGCATACCGCAAGGACATGCTATCTGTATTTTTGATATATTGCCCTGAAGCTCTGTGAGTGATCTTTCTATGATGATCTTTCCATGATTTAATATGCCGACATGATCACATACGTCTTCAAGCTCTCTTAGGTTGTGTGAAGATACAACAACTGTCGTATTGTTTTCAGATACATCATCAAGCATGATAGACCAGATCTGCCTTCTCATGACAGGGTCAAGCCCATCTACCGGCTCATCAAGCACTATAAGCTCCGGTCTGCAACACAATGCCAGCCAGAACGCCACCTGCTTTTGCATTCCTTTTGAGAGCTTTCTAATATTTCGTTTTACATCTATTGATGGAAAAAATTCCTGCATTCTATAGAAAAGTTTTTCGTCGAAATTCGTATACATGCCCTTGTAAAATTTCATCATATTTATTGTATCCGACTGTAAAAAATAAAACATATCATCAGGAATATATGCCATCTTTCCCTTTATGGCTGCATTCTCATATACCGGCTCTCCATCTATGAAAACCTCTCCGGCATCAGGTCTCATAACACCTGTAAGATGACGTATCAATGTGGATTTTCCTGCACCATTTGGTCCCACAAGTCCATAGACAGCGCCTTTTTTCACTGTCATGTCCACTCCATCCAAGGCTCTGAAACCATCAAATTTTTTAATCAGATTGTTTATCTGTATCATAATCATTATCCCTTCTGTCACTCTCGATTTACATTAATCATTCTCAAAATATCATCTCTTCTAGACTTACTTTACCGAATCTATTTTATGTACTGCAATATTTTGATCCATTCGACTTTTTAGTTCATCGACAGATATAGACAAAAAAACAAGTTCCTTAACTACCTCATCAAACATTTCCTTAAGTTCCTGTGCCCTGTGATTTTTTGCATTATGCGCATCTGCTGCAAATGTCCCTTTTCCACTCTTTGTATACAAATAGCCTTCCTCCTCAAGCTCTTTGTATGCTTTGGCTATCGTATTGGGATTAATGGCATATTTTGCTGCCAATTCACGAACTGATGGCAGCTTTTCATCAGCCTGTATCGCATTTGAAATCACCAGTTTTCTGATTCCATCCTTGACCTGCTCATATATTGGTTTTGAATCACGGTAATTTAACTGCATAAACTTCCTCCGGAAATATTAAAAATAGTTATATATAGTGTACTATTTCATATAATACACTCATTCTAGCATATGAGCGTAAATGTGTTTCTTATAATTTTCTTAATAGTTATTATGAATATTAATATTACCTTACAATATTATGATTAAAGATTCAAAATGTACCATCTATACGTGTAGGCGTACAATGATCTGATTAATAATTGATCAGATGCTACTCGCAATAATTTATGAGAAGCCTCAATGTATTCTCAACTCCGCCCCTGTGACTTCTCTCATATCCGTGTGATGCATATACACCAGATCCTATAAGACCGTGTCTGATATCATAGCCTGCATTCAGTGTGACATCGACATCTGATCCATAAAACGGATATACATCAACAGCAAAATCAATATCATTGTCTTTGGCTGTCTTTATAAGTTTTGTTACAACATCATAGTTGTAAGGTCCGTGTGAATCCTTTGCACAGATAGATACCTGTCTCTCTGTACACTCAAGACCTTCACCGACACATCCCATATCAACAGAAATCATCTCCGTTACCCCATCAGGTATAGAAGCAGCTCCACCATGACCTACTTCCTCATATACAGTCACATAATGATATTGTGCATTTTCAAGCTCTATATTCTCCTCCTTTAAATACTTTGCATAGCCTAAAAGTATGCCGACACTGAGCTTATCATCTAAAAATCTGCTCTTTATATATCCGCTGTCAGTGATCGTGGTACGTGGATCAAAGCATATGATATCTCCTGTCATGATACCGAGCTTTTTAGTATCCTCTTTTGACTTTGTATCCTCATCAAGTACCACTTCCATCTCTTTATAGCTTCTTTTGGTATCATTGTACTCACCATTTACATGAATAGAAGCATTGTCAAGCTGGAAAGTGCCCTGATATGTACCGTCAAAACGTGTCACTATACGACAGTTTTCTGCCTCAGCATTATTTGGATTCATCCCTCCAAGTGGAGAAACTCTTAGGTTTCCATTGTCCTTTATCTCACAGACTATAGCACCAAGTGTATCCGTATGTGCCGCAAGTACAAGTCCGTTGTCTTTATTCTTTCCACCGATATTGACAAGCACTCCGCCCTTTACAGTCTGCTTTGGCTCATATCCAAGCTTTTTGTACTCATCAATCACAAACTGTGCAGCCTGCTTTGTGTAGCCTGTTGGGCTGTCGATAGCAAGCAGCTTTGTTGTCACATCTAAGATATAATCTACATATTTCTTTGTATCTTTTTTACTCATTTTTATGCCTTTCTTTTTGTTTCTATAATTGTATAATTCTGTATATATATAATGGTCAAAAGGTATTTTACCCCTCTTTTTATGATTAATTGATTTGAATTATTTACCTTAACATCATAAATGCGCCAAGGTTTCCTCTCTTTCCGTGGCTTGCACGGTGAGAAAACAGCTTATCCGGATTGCAACACGTACATACGCTTGTTATAGAAATATTTTCATCCGGTATACCGGTATCAGTCATAACCCTCCTGTTACATTCCCACAGATCAAGCTGATACTTTCCATTGTCCTTTTCTATCAGTATCTTTGATGCCCTAGGGTCATCTACTGTGGCAAATTCCTTTATAAAATGCTCAGCAACATCCTCACTTATTTCATAGCAGTCCTGACATATTGACGGACCAATCGCAGAGATCACATCATGCGGATCCGTGTCAAATTCTCTTTTCATTGCCAAAAGAGTCTGCTTTCCCATACGTTTTGCAGTTCCTCTCCACCCTGAGTGGCTGAGTCCTATCGCTCTGTGCACCGGATCAACAAAATAAAGAGGTACACAGTCTGCAAAAAATGTAGACAACATGACTCCTGGCTCATTTGTGATAAGGCCATCCACATCAGTATATGGTCGTGGTCTGGTCACTCCGATACCACATTCTTCCTTACCGACTCTGATTACGTTTGTCGTATGAGTCTGGTCTGTGGTAACGAAGTTCTCCGGCAGTGTACCCATTGCTTCTGCAAGTCTTTTGTAATTTTCCCTGACTGCCGACTCGTCATCGCCTCTTGTAAAACTAAGGTTCAGGCTCTCAAATATGCCTTTGCTGCATCCTCCCATACGCGTAGTAAAGCAGTGTTCTATCATATCTAGCTTATCAAGGCTTTTAAAATGAAGAAGCGGTACAATACTCTTATCCAAGAGCTTGTGATTTCGCAAAGTAAGTGTATCCCTGTCCACTTTTTTATTAAATTGATCTATTGTCATATTAGTGTGACCTTTCTAATTTAATTTATCTACCAGCTTGTGCCCTCAAATGCATTCTGCAAAATTGTAACCTGGTCTCCATCAACCGCAATCACATCAAATCTGCACAAGGTCCATTCATCCAGTCCATGTGTCATAAGATAATAATTCGCAACACCTGTTATCTTTTTCTGTTTTCTATGATCTACGGCTTCAAGTGCGCTTCCGCAATCGTCACTGCCTCGGTATTTCACCTCACAAAAACAGATACAACTGCCATCTTTTGCTATTATATCAATCTCTCCATAACGATTTCTGAAATTGCGCTCTAATATTTCATAGCCATTCTGTATCAAATATTCTGTTGCACGCTGTTCATACTCATTCCCAATATATCTTTTATTCATTATCTCTTATCTATTTTCGCTTTAAGCTTATCTACATCATTTACAAATACTAGTATCTCTGCCACCACCTCATATAGTTCTGGTGGTATCATATCTCCAATTTTAAGTCTGGACAGAGTATCTGCCAGCTTATTGTCCTTGTATGTAGGAACATTGCTTTCTTTTGCTTTCTCAACGATTCTATCGGCTACTACGCCCTTTCCTGTTGCTAAAATCTTTGGTGCAGCTTCTCCCGGCACATACTCAATGGCTACTGCTGTTCTGTCAGCATCATTTTTTTTATTTCTATCGTTCTCCATATAAATTTCCTCAATTACGCCCTCATATCAAACGAATATCTATGTACCTGCCCTGTAGGTGGCATATCTTTTTTAAGGAACCCCTCCACAAAATTAATTTTTCTTGATTCATTATTCACGGTAATATCACAATTATAGCCTTTATCCTGCAGGCGCTTTTCGAGTACTGGCAGAAACTGTTTCACAATCGCATATGACTCATCACTGTCTAGATAGAAATTTGTTTTAATTTTTTTGTGCAGCATCTTCACCGATACATCCGTGGATCCAAGGTGATCGAGATCAAGATGTAAAAATGCCGACAGTTCACAGTCAGGATCTGAAATATTCTTCTTATTGGTATATACATAAAGCTGTCCACTGGCATTCTGACCATTCATATTAAGCGGCACCTGCACATATGTATATGCTTCATTTATCTGATTCATAAACTCAACATTTCCCCTGATATTTTCAGCCAGTGCTGATGCCTGTGAATTCTGAGTGCCGGATGCTTTCATGATATCCTCCATCCTGGATATCTGCTGTTCGATCTTTTCGTACAATCCGTCCATTTTTTTAGGATTTCTTGCCAGATCATCAGGTTTTATAAGCCATTGCTGTTGCAAGGCATCTTTTATTATAAACCTAAAGCTATCACCTGAAAACAATCGCCTTAAGACAGCTGCATCAGCCGAAGTATTCTCAAGCATGTTCTTAATATCGTTTAATGTGCCTACAACACTGCTGTCCTTAGTATACAAAGAAATATCATTGTCCTTTAAATTTGGGAGCAATTGCTTTATCTGTTGATTCAGCTGGTCTATTTGTTCATCAGACAAAATGCTTCCAAGTGTATTAGGGACTGGCTGCGAGGACTGACTATTTACTGTTTCGCCAGCCGTCATTTCAAAAACAACTGACTCCTGCGCTTCTTCAGAAATTGTACCTGCAATGCTGACATCCTCTGTAACTATTTCAGTTTCAACAGTCCCGTTAAGTGATTCAAATAGTTCACCCACATCAAACAGTCTGCTTTTTGTATTCGTCTGAGCATTACCGGATATAAGTGCATCATACTGTGACATATCAGAGTATTCCTGCTCTACCATAACATCTTCCGGTAAACCGTCAGTCACTATGCTAAGTATGTCTCTGCTCTGTGTCGCAAGTCTGTACATAGACAGTTCTTCACTTGATAGAGCATTTGGCAGTTCGTCAAAAAAGCTGTCCATTGCGTTTGTAATAGCCTGCCTGTCATTCAGATAATTTTCAAATTGGGATGCATTTTCAGGTGTTATCTCCAGTCCAAGCTTTTTTAGCTCTACAAGCGTAGTCACATTGATTTCCGGATTATCCTGAGCTATCTGATACATCTGATTAAGACTCGTCTTGTCTATCGGCATCTGTTCTTCCATCATTTTATTTACCATAGACAGATTAGCTCCATCTACCGGCAGTCCGGCTGCCTTAAGCGCATCCATAAGTGTAAGATTAGCTCCAGCACCATCAACTGTATATGGTCTTATCTCCACCGAATAACCATCATTGGACTTTACCTGAAAGAAAACCGACTGTCCCTGCTGAAACGATAGTTTCCCAGCCAGTCTGGCAGTGATCTGCTGTCCGTTTGAAAGCGCAAGCCTTACCTGATTACCCCGCACAGAGTTTACAGTTCCCTCAAAGATCATGCCCTTTGACAATTCCGACAATGACGATACCAGTTTTTCAACACCTTTTGCACCTGTCATTGGTTCTCCGTTAAGTACTGAACTATTGTATTGCTTTACCAAATTTGAAATCTGCATAGCATCACCCGATCCATAATCCCTTTTACTCTTTAATCATTACAATTTATTTATCGGTCATATATCTAATAATCCTTTGCATACTATGAAATTTTGCTTATATATCGAACGTTTGTTTGTATTATAATATAAAAAGATACAGCATGCAAGCAGTTTCTCTCTACGAATAATCAAAATCCTCGTACCTGCACAATTTTTGCTTATACCACTCACAGTTGCTACAGCTATTTTCAAAAACATCCCTGGTCAGATATTCTTTTGCCTGCTGTTTTAATTCATTATATGTATAAACCATTTTTTCCTGCAAATGGAGGGGTTCTAGCAATGCACAATCCTTCTCATGCACATGATTTGTCTCATCCACACAATATTTATCCTTCACAAGATTGGGACATTTACTGCATATCTCATCAGGATCAGTGATAAGCATAAGCGGTTCATCCGGGTTATCCTTAAGCCATGCTACCATACGTGTCATGTTCTCGCAAAATGGACCACTATAACCATATCCCTGATAAAGATTTGTGCACATAATATGATGTACCCGGAATTTGTTCATATTCTCTCCTTGCCTGTATTTTATCACTATTTATCCTTTTGCCCCTAATATCATCATGTTACTGTTCTCACCTGTCAGTGCGACCAACACCATCATATACTTAAATACCGTAAATATCAAACTAAATTGTAATTTTACGCCTAATCAGTTATACTAATGTTATTAATCAGGCGCATCGCTTTTCACTGCACCGTAAAGCAATATGCCATATAGCAGCATACTTACAGCAAATTCAAAAGCTCAATTTAATAGATTTCTTCATCTTGAAAGTTGTGGTTGATAAATAAAAAATTGTGGACACATTTCATAAAATACCAAAGAGGGCAAGCGGAATATTCCCCGCTTGCCCTCTTTTGCATTCCTTACATCAATTGTAGATCATCATCCTTAATTATCTCTGACGTCTTCTCTTTGCAGCAACTGCAATTACTCCGCTTCCCGCACCGATCATCACAAGTACCCATAAGAGAATCAATGAATTATCTCCTGTCTTTGCTGATGATTTTGTAGATGTATCTGATGTAGTTGTGGCGTTTGCCACTTTATTGGCTGTAGCCTTATTTGATACATCTTTATCGACTACATCTTTTTTATCTGTTCCCTTATCAATTATATTCTTGTCGTTTTCTTCCTTTTTGCCTGTTCCATCATCTGATTTATCATCTTTTGATATATCGTCTTTTGATGTGTCATCTTCTACGTCCTTATTTCCATCCATAATCTTGTCTGCGATTACGATCGAATAATCTGATGCATGGCTAAATGTAAGCGATGCATTGCCTTCTTCGTCTATTTTTGCAGCATTCATGAATTCAAGCTTTCCTGCATCTACATTGTAGTAGAAAAGATTTGCATAATATCCCGCATTCTTTGCTTCAAGTCCGATTGAAAGTGTTGCAGTAAAACCGAACTCTCCGTTGTGGACAAGACTTATCTGGATAGATGATCTCTCGCCTGTGACAGTATTGATGATATCAACCGGGATCATATCGGAATTCTTATTTACTCCGAGATCAATGTCTGCAACACTGTCAGATATTACAGAGTTTCCATTGATAGTCCATGCTATGCCATCTCCCATATCAAGAACCACATCAACATTTTTGCCTTTGATCGCATCTAGTACACCGCCATCAATCTTTGAAGTAGTATTCATGTCGATCGTTATTGTGATCTTTTCACTTGTTGCTGTTGCATTCTTTATCTGGTTGATTACATCTGCTTTGATTTCTTCCCATCCGGTCTTGTTACCGATTAACGGCTCTTTTTCAGAGTCATCTGTTGGCTTTGTAAGCTTTTCTATCACTTTGCCTGATGATAGCTTTGTGTCACAATCTGTGCAGTAGGTGTCACCGGTGTAGCCTTCTTTGTCGTAGGTTGCTTCTTTTTCGTTACGGACTTCTGTGTGGAGATGTCCGGTTGCCGGTACTGTTTCCTGTGCTTTTATTACAGTGTTGCATACCAAGCAGTGGCTTCCTGCTGTTTTGCCTTCTTCTGTACATGTTGCTGCTACAGCGGCATCTGTTTCTTCGGTATGTCCGGTTGCTTTAATAATCTTAGTCTCAGGCTCATCACAACGGCTACACTTTCTTGTTTTGTTTCCGTTTTCCGTGCATGTTACATCCTTGGTTATTGTCCAGTCTCCTGCAAAATCATGACCTAAGGCATCAATTTCCTTGTAGTCTTTTGTTTCGTTACAATTTTTACAATGGATTGACTTGTTACCTGCCTCTGTACATGTCGCAGCTTTATCTATTGTGTAATCTTCATTCCATGTATGGCCCTCTGCTTTTGCGGTCTCAACATTTTCTGCAATCTGTGTTTTGAATACTCCATTGATAAATTTTGCTGTGTATGTTGTAAGTTCCGGCAATGTACAGGTCTTTTCCTGTTCTATTTTTGACGTAACTTTGCTATTTTTTGCCGTCTCAGTTTCTTCATTCTTACATACTAAGCAGATTCTCTTAGCTGTACATTCTGTATGGTTGTCGTTCCATGTATATGTAGGTTCGCTATAGCTGTGGTCTGTAGCTTGTGCTGTGTCAATTACTTTTGTTTGAACTTCAGCACCATTAGTAAATGTTGCTGTATATGTCGTCTTCTCTGATAATGTACAGGTCTTATTCTGTATAACTTTTGAAGTTGAATTTACTGTTTGAGAATCGCTATAGCCACATACGCTGCATGTTCTTGTTGCAGTACACGTTTTGTAATAATCTGACCAATCAAAATCATATTTATATGAATGCTCTGCTTCGTTGGATTTATATCCCTCACTCTTATCACAATACTGGCTTATACACTCTTTCCAATGCGTGGTTCCACCATTTTTATATTTCCAACCTATCTTGTCTGTTCCATCGATATTATGTGTATGCTTTACATTGATCATGACATCACAGTTTACGGTTTTATCGTTTTGTGTATAAGAAACATTCAGGCTCATTTTACCGACCGTTTTCATATCCAGCTTATCAACATTAGTTATAAAACCTGTAATCTCTTCACTATAACCATCTTTATAAAAAGCTTTTACAATAAGATCGTCAATATTCATACTGTCACCAGCTTCATATTCAGTCTTATCCTTTTGGGCCTCTATTTTTTCCGGTTGCAAAGATGTATCATGCTTTATTTGAAGTTTTCCAGATACATATGTAATATCATAATTTTTCGTAACATTTTTAAAATCTGCAAGATCTCCGTTGCATATGATCACTTCACTTATATTGATCTTTCCATTATCTGTAAGCTTTGTTGTTCCCTGCTCAAGAGATACCTTATAAATATTATCATTATTAATCAGGTCTTGTGTGCTTACCATTTTTACATCATTTGAAATCGACTCGCCCCAGGTAATTGACTGGTCTTTTGCAGTAATTGTAACAGGTTTTTTTGAGATAGTAATAGTTTTATATCCGGTAATAGTATCATAATTTTCTTTTTCAATCTTATAAAATACTTTATATTCATCAGCATCTGTGTATCCAGGATTTATGTTGGTATATTCTTTTCCATCCGTACTATATGTTATTTTTGCACCAGATGGCCTATTAACCTTTACCGCTATGCTGTGAGCCTGACCATCGTATGTAACATCACCTTCTGATGCCTCATATTCTATCAGACCATTTTCAACAGTAAGCGTAGAAATTGCCTCGCCTGCATCATAATAACCATGGGCTTCTGTTGATAATTTAATCTTAAATGTGCCGAGTTTTGTCACCGTTAATAGATTTCCATTTAATGAACCTTCTCCAGTGGCAGTTACTCCATCACTATCGGCTTCAAGAAGTTCATAAGACGCTGTCCCCGCATTTTCATCAATATCAAAATAATTAGACACATCTATAACCGAATCATTATAATTGACACTAGCCTCTTTTCCAGCATTCGTTACTGGTGTGATTGCTTTGTTTTTGATACTTACATTGCCCCAAAGATATACATTATTATCATGATCTAGTTCATAATCGCTTATTCCTTCTACAATGTACCATTCAAAATTATTAGCTGCTGAGAATTCTTCATTATAGCCTTGACCAGTCACAGTACTTCCATCAATTACATCCGACCAGACATACCAACTAACATTCACGTCCTTGGTTAAAGGTTCCTTGCTTCCTTCAAATACTAGTGTAGCAGTCTTTCCTAATTCAGTATTTTCATCGCTAAGTATAGTGTCAGATGTATAATAATTAGCAAATGAACCATCCGTAGGTGTTGTAGGCGGAATTATACTAATTACTTTGCGTTTGGTTGATTCATATTCTCCTGTAGTTACTGTAATTGAACCATCTTCATTAATAGTACCATCTAACGATTGATTGTTTACAACAATACTTGTATCATCTTTAATAAATTCATAACCGTCAGCAGGTGTAAATATTATGCTAGCAATATATTTTTCCGGATAATAATTTGCAGTTGCACCGGCAGAATCCCCGTTCGAATTTTTCCAGTCAACTGATGCTTCTGCCACACCTTTAGTAGTACATACAGCCTGTGTACAAAGTTCTTCTTCTCCTTTAGGTGTACTTATTGTTGCTTCTATCTTGGTAACTGATTTTAGTTGTTTAGCATTTACTGCATATATTAAATCATCCTCTGTTGTTTCGAGCCATATATGACAGTCTGACAAAGAAATATCTGCTGATGTATTTAATGCATTTTTTATATCGGAGACATTAACAATGATCTGATCATTATCGTCTATCTTTTTGCTATAATACCAATCATTAGTTCCATCATTTCCCTGCACTACAAGCATCACATTTCCCTGACACTTTCCTTTTGTAGCTTTGATAATTTCTGTGTCAGCATTATATGTCACAGAACCAATTTCCTTATCATATCCATCGAATCTTAATTTCATGGCAGTACCGCTTGTAATCGTGCCTGCCACATCATCACTAGTTTCCGTCGAATTTGCTGATGTAGCAAAAAGAACTGATGACAAATTCAGATTAGATACAGGACGGATTCCCATCAAACATTCTACACCTTGCAAATTATCATTAATACCATTAGAATTACTATAATAAGCTGATTCCAAGTTATCTTTGGCGGCTGTACGAAGCCAGAAGTTACTTTGCGAATCAGCATATAGCCAGCTAAGCATTGATGCATAATTATTACTTCCCATTATAAGCATATTTATAGCCGTATCATTTGGATCCATATATGGTATATAGAGTTCGTCTGATATAGTATATTTTTGCCCAGAATATGTTTCAGTAATGACTGATGTTTTATTAAGTAAACCTGCCTCCTGCTCAGAGAAATAGTCACTATCATTTATAATACTCTGTAATTTAGTCCTGAGTTCACTCGCTCCATAATTGTTTGGAGCCACTTTTTCAGGTGCTGCGCCTTCATATTCTCCGTAGCCTTCCTTGTATACTTTTTCGTCAGTACCTGAATTAAAAGCCTGCTGTACTGCATAAGATTCAGCACTAAAGATAATAGTATTATCTCCATCTATACCATCATCTTTACCCATCATATACCAATTCTGTGATGTTCTATTTCCGTTTTTTCCAAATTCTATCTTAGCTAAATCATTTTTAACAGTTATAAAATTGGTATCTAACATCATAATCGTATCTTTTGAAACGTATGATGTGCTGTATTTTTCTGCCGGCACTGCATATATCAGACCATCTTCACCCGTTGTCTCAAGCCAGACTTTACAATCAGACAAGTCAACATCATCTAGTTCAATGTTTAATTCATTTGCTATCTGAGAGATATCACCCAATATATTGGTAGTAATATCATCTGTAACTTGCTTACTGTAATACCAATCTTTTCCATTAGTATTTCCTTGCACAACAAATGAAACAAAATCAGTTGTATCTCCCTTTAACACCTTAATAACTCCGCTATCATTATAGATTGCTGTTCCAAGATTAAGATCACTTCCATCCAATCGTAAAGTCATAGCAGTCCCTGCTTCAATAATCCCTGACTTAACAGTATCATCAGTTGCTGACTGGGCTGATGAAGCAAAAAGTACAGAAGATAAGTTGATATTTGAAGCGGGACATACCGCAAGACTTGCCCATGTTTTTGGTTTATCAATAGGAGCATCAGACTTTATCTTTCTATCTGGAAAAACGCACCATTCATTATCCGTTTTAAACGGAGAACGTAACCATGCAATATTACTATCATCGTCTTTTATAGTATTTGGTTCCCAATATCTATTACTTTTTAGCACTTTATCGTTTTTGCTACCACACAATATTGTACTCCCCAATGTACAAACATATAATTTATCATTAGTTGTATAATTACGTGAGCCATTACGTATATCTGCCGAAACAACTGGTGTTTCCTGTAATAAATTATTTTCTGCTTCCGTGAAATAATTAGTGTTTCCTTCTTCTGTCATGGATTGTAATGCTTTTCTCAAATCACTAACTCCATAATGGTTAGGATTCACATAATACGGTGAATAACCATCATATGTACCATAATCATAATCTTTTAAATCATAAACACATATAGAACTGGTTTTCTCCTGAAATTTCTGTCCTTTTGCAATTGGACCCGATGTAAAAATAACTGTATTTTCTCCATCTATACCAGAATCCTTACCCAATATAAACCATTCCTGGTCTTTTCCTTCACTATTCTTACCGAATTTTATTTTTCCGACATATGCAGCATTTCCGTCGCTATCCGGCGTAAATATCTTTCCATCTTTGTCTATCATCTGTGCCTTTGTGGCATAGGCTAAGTATTTTGTCTCCTTGCCTTCATCATCGGCCTGCACCCGTGTAACATTATCCGACATTCCCGGCATCATTCCGAGCACCATAGCCACTGATAGAATTGCCGCCATTCCTTTCCTACATTTCTTCATTATACCCATATAGATCCTCCTTCTTTTCTTACGGATATTACCGTCTAACAGCAATTTCCATAAATTAAACAAAAAGCACCGACTAATACACACAGATATACTCTATGTGTATCAGCCGATGCTTCAACCTTAATGTTATTAAATTTACGGCATTATCTAAGGAAAAAAGGTCATAGTCAGTGTGCTGTGCTGTGCTGTGCTGTGCTGTGCTGTGCTGTGCTGTGCTGTGCTGTG
>CAVICC010000039.1:0-26259 GCA_963641405.1 bacterium
CCGGAATCCAACTTAAAAATCTTAAAAATTTGTCTTGACAAATGGGTTCACTTTAAAGTTTAAAATCACATTTCAGAAACAGCGGTTATGGAATGAGGTCTTGAAGATAGAAAAAAATGCAGATGCACAGCTTGGACGCTCATTTGAATTTTCCCTGCCGAAAGAATGGAGCAGACAGGAACAGATTGATTATACAACCGAATATATTCAAAAAACTTTCGTGGATAAGGGAATGTGTGCCGACTGGAGCATACACGATAAGGGTGATGGAAACCCACATGTCCATTTACTTGTAACCATGCGACCATTCAATCCGGATCATTCATGGGGCAACAAAGAAGTCAAGGACTGGGATTTTGTCAGAGATACTGACGGAAATATCGTGGTTGATGAATCCCACCCGGACTGGTGGCAGGATAAAAAAAATCCTGACCGACATGGAATCCGTATTCCGCTACTTGATGAAAACGGAGTACAGAAAGTCGGGGCAAGAAACAGAAAACAATGGAAACGGGTTTTGACTGATGCTACCGGCTGGAACAATCCAAAGAATTGTGAGTTATGGCGAGGCGAATGGGCAAGGATGTGTAACCGGCATTTATCCATAGACAATCAGATAGACCACCGCTCTTATGAACGTCAGGGCAAATTAAAAGTTCCCACTATTCACGAGGGTGTTGACGCAAGAAAGATTGAGGAAAAATATCTCGCCGGACAGGAAACGAAGGGTTCATGGAAGGTAGGTGTTGCGATGAACGTTAATGCATTTGGGAGGAAAGTTACGATATGTATTTGTTGTTTGAAATTTTAGCTACTATATTGATGGGATTCAATGTGTTGCATACTATTCATATGTTTGTAACATTAAAAAGGAAACATGGTGAAAATAAAGTATTTACAAGGGAACTCAAAATAATAGGAAATATATACATATCGTTGTTAGTGGGATTTTTTGCAGGATATATTGCAATTATGATTTGCAGCAGAAGAGCTATAGGGGAAATGGTTGTGGCACAGCTGATATTTTGGGGAGCTGTTTTTGTAATGGTCAGCATATATGTGCTCA
Organism: bacterium; assembly: GCA_963641405.1. Lineage (GTDB taxonomy): Bacteria > Bacillota > Clostridia > Lachnospirales > Lachnospiraceae > Roseburia. The sequence continues at coordinate 1,067 of CAVICC010000039.1, forward strand.
ATAAATTGTACAGTATAATGGATCAGCTGTTAGTTTCAGGCCTGTCAGATCTGAAATTGTCGCTGGATACATATATTAATGGTATTCCTGGTGGCGTTCATCATTGTGTATTAGAGCCTGAACCGATGGTAACATTTGTAAACAACGGATTTACCGATATTACAGGGTTTACGATAGATGATATCAACAGTATGTATAATGGCAAATATACAGGAATAATTTATCAGGATGATATAGACGTTTTTGTTAAAGGATTACAGTATTTGATCTCGACAGAGTCAAGTATGAATATTTCATATAGAATTGTAAATAAGCGCGGAGAGATAATGTGGCTGGCGGATAGCTTAAATTTTATTCGAGATTCCAAAGGAACTGCGCATCTTTTGGCAGTAGTAACAGATATAACAAATGAAAAGAACAATGCGAAAACAGATTCCTTAACTGGGTTGTTAAACAAGGGCGCTTTTAATACAAAAGTAAATGAATATATGAGCCTTAATCCACAGAAGAATATGGGGTTATTTATGATTGACCTTAATTTCTTTAAAGAGGTTAATGATAGATTTGGGCACCAAAATGGTGATATAATTTTGGTAGAAACTGCAAAGTATCTAAAAAACTTGTTTTCAGAAGAAACAGATGTTGTTGGAAGAGTCGGTGGTGACGAATTTATGATTATGGTAGAAAATCCGCAGTCAGAACAATATCTGTTAGAAAAGAAACAATATTTAGATAGCGACTTCAAGCTGTGTATAGCTGAATTAGAAGATTTTCCTGTTGTCACAGCGAGTGTTGGTTACACGTTTGCAAAATGTCAGGAAAGTTTTGATGTAATCTTCCGCAGAGCTGATTTTGCAATGTATGAGGAAAAGAAATTAAAGCACAAGGCAAGAAAATAAATTTGTGTAAAAAAGACAGGAGATAAAATGACCGATAAAAATACGATCAATAATTATTATATAGATCAAAGTGAAGAGAAAAAGCTGAATATAAGCGAAAAGCGTGATGCTGAGCAGTGTTTAGGACTGATAGCTCCGGAATATATGGGAGTGTATATTGTAGACAGGGAAAATGATAGTTTCCGTAATGTAGTGGGACCAGGATTTTTTAGTGATAATGATAGAAATCTACATTATTCAGATGCTCTTAAAATATATAGGGATCGGTATGTACTGGAAGGGGACAGAGAGATTATTTCAAAACTGCTCAACTATAACAGTATATATGAGACACTTTTATCCGGCAAAGAAATAAAGCTCTCTTACAGAAAAAAAGATGGAGCACATGTAGGACTGAGAATATCCCGTTATTCGCAATTAGAAGAGGAAAAGAACCTTTCTATATGGATTTATTCGAATGAAAAAATAAAAGATGAGCTGCAGGCTGCATTGGATGAAGCCGAGCTTAAGAATGAGATACTCTCTGCGATTGGAAAAAGCTATCTTTATATTTCTCGAATTGATATCGAGGAAGATTATTATGAGGTTGTAGCAGGAATAGAGAATTTCCATAATATTATAGAAAAAGAAGGTTGCTTCAGTGCGAATACACCTGAAAATTGTAAAAAAATAGTTGCAGATGCCTATCTGGACGATTTGATAGCTTTTTTAGATGTATCTACAATTGCTGACAGATTGCAGGACGTGGAGTCTGTTTCCATGGAATATCGTTTATTAAATGGAGGATGGCATACGGTGCGTCTGATAGCAAAGAAAAGAGATGAACATGGACGGGTTACGCACGTCCTTGGAGCAATCAGAAACATAAGCGACGAAAAGAGAACGGAGCAGCAGCTTAAGTCAAAGGCTGCAGAAGCAAAGCATGAGGCCATGGAAAAATCGCGTTTTCTATCTAATATGAGTCATGATATCCGAACACCGATAAATGGTATTATTGGCATGATAGATATAGCAGATCAGTATCCGAATGACCAGGAAGTTCAGGATAACTGCAAGAAAAAGATCAAGCAGTTGTCTGGATATCTGGTATCTATCGTCAATGATATTCTTGATATGAATAAGCTTCAATCAGATGATTTTGTCATTCCAAATAGGCCATTCGATCTGACGGATATGTTAAAGTCTGCTAATGCAGAGGCGCAGACAAAAGCAGAGAAAAAGAATATCGAATATGTAATAGACTGGGACAAGTGCATCATTGACCACCAGTATCTTCTGGGAAATCCTATTTATGTGGCAAAGATTCTGGCCATCATGGCTGATAATGCGATCAAATTTTCTGATAACGACAGCCGTGTAGCTGTATGGTGTAAAGAGAAGAGGATTGATGATGAAAAGCTAAGCTACACATTCTTCTGCGAGGATCATGGATGTGGAATGAGCGAAGAATTTGCACAACATGCATTTGACATGTTTTCTCAGGAAGATGAGAGCAACCGCACCAATTATAAGGGAACCGGACTTGGACTTGCTATTGCAAAAGGATTGTCTGACAAACTTGGGGGCACTATGAATCTTGAAAGTAAAAAGGGAGTCGGAACGACTGTAAGTGCGGAGTTTGTATTTAAAGCCTGCAGTGCAGACGATATAAAGGCAGTAGGAGATTATAATAATATTTCTCTTGAGGGACTGCGTGTACTCGTAGTGGAGGATAACGAGATCAATATGGAAATTGCCAAATTTCTTCTGGAAGATCAGGGAATGATAGTTGAGTGCGCATCTGATGGAGAGGAAGCTGTTGCCATGTTTGAAAAATCAGATCCAGGATATTATGATGTGGTATTGATGGATATTATGATGCCAAAATTAAATGGACTTGATGCAACAAAAAAAATCAGAAAACTAAAACGAAAAGATGCCGGATCGATTTCGATTATCGCAATGTCAGCTAATTCTTTTGCAGAAGATAAGATCAAAAGCAGTCTTGCTGGGATGAATGCACATCTGTCAAAACCGCTTGATCTAGAGCAGGTAGTCCACACAATAAGTTACTGTTCACATCTAAGAGTGTGACCAGCAACGATTGCTGCCCATTTAAAGTGCGGTGGGTTTTTGAATGTTGAAATAGTACTATAGTAATGCTATAATGGGCATAGATATCTGGAAAGGGAGAATAAATATGGGTGATTTAACAAATGATAAGATACTGAAGATGCCACTTAGAAAACGTCTGAAATTTGGTTATCAGAGAGTGGTAAATATGATGTTTATTTCCGGGGGGATTTCGATAGTTGCTATTCTTGTACTGTTTAACAGCGTATGCAGATCATTAAAGAAATCCGGAGAGACTGGGATTTTTAGCAATGAGACAGCTATTATAGCTTTTATTCTTACGGTTGTAGGAATCCTTAATATAATAATATTTGGAGCTGTAGCTGTACATATTTCCAAAAAGACAAGCGAAGTTGTCATAGAATCAGTACTTGAACCACTTCATCAGATCGAGGTTGTGGCGGGAGAGCTGACAAAAGGAAATCTACACAGTACGCTCGAATATCATTCAGAAGATGAGATTGGAAAACTGGCTCACGATCTGAGAAAATCGATCAGGATACTTGGCACATATGTGGATGATATAGATTATGTCATGAATCTTTTTGCAGAAGGTGATTTTAATGCGCGTGCGCGTGTTGAATGGAAAGGTGATTTCGAAGGCATAAGGAATTCGTTCAGAAAATTTGAAATTAGCATGTCAGATACATTTGCAGGTATACAGAGAGCTGCGGATGAAGTCACAAGTGGTGCAGAACAGGTAGCGGCCAGCTCTAGTGATCTGGCGCAGGGTGCAACAAGCCAGGCAGCAGTAGTTCAGGAACTTACGGCAACTCTTATGGATGTTGCAACACAAGTCTCTGAGAATGCGGATCACGCAAGGGAAATCAGTGGTCAGGTGGATGGCCTGGGAAATGAGATACTCGAAAGCAATGGACAGATGCATGAGATGGTTACTTCCATGAACGAGATAAATGAATCATCTCAGGAAATTGGAAAGATTATAGCTACTATAAATGAGATTGCAACCCAGACAAATCTTCTTGCGCTCAACGCATCTATTGAGGCTGCAAGAGCAGGAGAAGCAGGAAAAGGTTTTGCTGTTGTAGCAGATCAGGTAACAGTATTGGCAGAGCAGAGCGCCAACGCAGCAAAAGAGTCTGCGGCACTTATCGAATCATCTGTCAAGGCAGTAGAAAAGGGTATGGTCATAGCTGGCAGGACAGCCGCCAAGCTCGAGGAAGTTGCTGACAATTCTAAGACCATTACAGAGGAAGTAAATGGAATTGCAGAGACTCTTAATAAGCAGACGGAAGCAATAAACCAGATCAATGCCGGTGTAGGTCAGATTAATGATGTGGTTCAGACAAACTCAGCATCTTCACAGGAATGTGCCGCAGCAAGCCAGGAGATGAATAGCGAGGCGGAAAATCTCAATGAACTTATCCGTCATTTTAAGATTAGATGATGTGATTAAAGAATCAAAGGATATCATAATATAAAATAGAAGGATATATATATCCCCATACGCAGTCATGAAATGTGGCTAAATGTATGGGGATATGTTATTATATATAGTACGTCAATTATCAGAATTTTTGTAAAAAGGAAATATTTAATGATTTTAAAGGACAGAATTCCAAAAGAATTTTATAGTTTATTCCGTACGAAAAACATGGATGCATATATGCAGATAGTCGTTGCGATATATGAGGAAAATAATGAGGTATACGCTTCGCTGGGACTGACCAGAGAGGAGTGCCATGCAATTATAGAGGATACGGTTTCAAAGGCGAGTATCGTGTGGCTGGAAGATGAGGATACGGAAGCAAGTAAAGAAAAGGAAGAACAGGCAACGCAGGAAAATACGATGTATGAGCAGCACAATTTCATTTATACTATGACACCATCTGCTATTTTGAGCAGACTGGTAAAATGGGGCTGGCTCAAAAGCGATTTCGATGAAAAACTGAATACCTACGTGATCGCATTTCCGGAGTACAGCCAGATTTATGCGGAGCTTTTTAAGAAGCTGCTGGTGGACGATGACAGCCGGGAGAGGGAGAGCATATTGTCAATATACAGTGCGCTTTTTACTTATTATTCAGATCCGGAGAAGAATAATGACATTTTAAAAAATGCACTTCATACTTCCAAAAATCTTGGACAGCTTCTTTCTAACATGCAAGATGGCATGAGATCGTACTTTGATGAACTTTCCCGTATGAAAAATTTTATCGGTATACAAAAGGTGCTGATCGAGGAGATAAACAACAGTGATAGCAAAAAATATGCCATTTTGACTACTACGGACAGCTTTTACAGATACAAAGAGGCTGTAAAGGAGCTTATCAGTAAAATTTTAAATCAGAATGATGAAAAAAGGACGGAGCTTGAAGCTATTATCGCCATGACACAGCCTAAAACGATAGAGAGAAAGCGATTTGAGTACAGTATGGAATACTGTGATAAGGCAACACAGCTTGTATATAAGGTGGAGAGGGAATTTGACCTGATCGAGCGCAAGTATAATAAGCTTATAGAACAGAAAACTATATTTGCAAAACGTGCGCTGGCAAGAATACATTACATATTGCAGGAGGGCACGGATGATGAGGATAACATCATAAAACTTATCAACCTGCTAGACCACAGTGCAAAGAGAGATGAGATTCTTGAAAATATGCGTGAAAAGATGAAATTTACCGCCCAGTTTTGTAATATCACTGATGATAGTTTTCCGGACAGAAGAGAACGCGCAAGTAATGAATTTGTGCCATTTACCATTGAGGATGAGCACAGGCAGAATCAGGAAATGGTGGATTTTGTACCGAAGCCATTGTATACAAAGAAGGAACTGCAAAGCTTTAGAAATAAAAATATGTGTGATGGCAGATTTGTGACGGGTGAGGATACGGTTGAGTCTATCGAGGACCTTGAGAAGCTGTTATTTTTATGGCAGGAGGAGACACAAGAGAGACTTGGTGAGGATACCGTAAGTCTGGACGGAGAGATCACGAAGGATAATGGCATGACATATTCTAAGCTGGTTATATCGGACAGAAGCGGCTTTTGATATTTGTTTCATATTACGAGAATGTGTAGCATGTAGTAATCTGATTAATCACAAATGAGGGGCAAAATACATTTTGACACTCATATCATATAATGTGACAGGGTAACTGTTCAGTACAGAAATATGCGGTACCGCATATTTCGTAAGAAAACGTATATTATGTAGGAGCAAGCGCCCATCAGCGAAGCTGATTCTAATGCGCTTGCGGCTCGCAACTGTGAAGGTACTGAACAGTTACGTGACAGGAAATATAATTGCACAAAAATTATAAAATATAGCGAACATAAGACAATATAAGAAAGAGAGCAATATATGTTTGAATATATGGAAAACGTTTCACAGAACGAAGCGGAAAACATAAGAAAAACCATACAGGATCTGTTTAGGCAGACATGTATTTTACAGACCAAATGCGATCCGGTAACTCTGGAGGTAAGGGACAATCCAAAGTATCAGGTATGCCTTAGAAACAGGGAATTTATCGCAGAATATCTGTCAGTGCTGGACTGTGAGCTACTTCACGATCCACAGGAGCATATTTTCAGGATCACTGGAGATGGCGTCATACTCGAGAGAATGACACTTATGACAGCAAGGCTTGTCATCATTCTAAAGATGATCTACCGCGACAAGATCATGGGAGAGGGACTGAATGCTACCACGACCAATCTTGCAGAAATCCGTGAATACGGAAAAAATACAAACCTTATCACGAGAAAGCTTACTGCTCAGGAGTGGACAGATGCACTTATGCTTATGAAAACTCACCAGATGATCGAGCTGCCGGGAGCTATTGCCAATCTCGAGGACAACACACCAATCTATATTTATAGCACTGTAAATATATTCTGTTCAGCGATGGATATTAACGAGCTGGTGCGTAAATACAGTGATGAGGTGGAAATAATCAGGAATGATATGAGTATAGGTTCTGACGAAGCTGTAGAAAATGCGACATTACAGGAAATGAATGAAGCCGATATTCAGAATATAAATGAACTTGAAACAGATACACAGAGCACGGAGGAAACACCAAGTGAGTCAGTCTAAGAAAATTTTCACAAGAATGTGCCTGAACAACTGGGGTGGAATTAATCATAAAGTTTTACAATTTAACGAATACGTCAACCTGTTCAGCGGAAAGAGTGGCTCGGGAAAATCGACTGTCATGGACGCAATACAGGTCATACTTTATGGCAGTTTTAGTCCGACATTCTTAAATAAAGCGGCAGATGATGCCAAGAACAGGCGAAGTGTATTGAGCTACCTGAAAGGAGAGCAGAAAGACGGTTCAGCAAACCGTGGAAACTGCGATTTCTGTTCTGTTATCGCACTCGAGATAGAGGACACGGGCAGTCATATCACAACCTGTATAGGAATTGCATTTGAGGTCAGAAGAAATGATTCGGAGATAAAGAAATTTGCATATTTCAGCCATTCAGGCAAAATGCCAGAGCCGGGATATGTCACAGAAGATGGATACTGTTATTCAAATCAGGACATAAAGAAACTTGTAAAAAAACGTGCACAGTCCTCTGACAATCGTGGTAGAGGAGATGTAAATCGTATCTATGCTTCAAAGGAGGCATATCTGGGAACTCTCTATGATGTGATATTAGGTTACATTGATCCAAACCGTTTTATCACGATGGAAAAAAGCGCGATCGCACTCAAGATGACAAACGGAACCGGACAGTTTATCCGTGATTACATGTTTCCAAAGAGCGATTCAGGTACGATAGAGACTATAAGTGAGCAGCTTGACGCATATCGCCAGATCAAGGAAAAAATCGAGGATATGCGTAAAAGGATAGAACTGCTTAAGGAGATAAAACAATCAGGTCAGGAGCTTGTGGCGATACAGACAGATATAGTTATGGCTGAGAGTATGATACGCTGCATAGATATTGAGGATATGCGCGCAAAGATCGAGGCTGCAGAGGACGATAAAAAGCGTATTGAGGCTGAACAAAGCAAATTGCAGGAGGCACAGAAAGAGCTTTCAAAGCAACAGGAAGATGTGCAGAAAGAGTACATACAGATTAAGGCAGACCTCAAAGCTAGTGATCTGGGAAGTAAGGAGCAGCAGCTAGAGGAGCTTAATAAACGAAGCCTTATGCTCACTGACAACAGCCGCCAGTGGAGCAAGATCGTAAACGGTTTAAAGAGCTGGGAGGACGATGAGATCATAACAGATTACGTGAGTAATGCGGTTTTAAACCTGATAGATGAGATTGGAGAAGGTGACGTTACCGAGGCAAAATGCCAGGAACTTCATTTAAAACTTGAATCCATAAAGCAGGATATAGAGCAGGAGCTTGAGGATAATACCGAGCAGAAAAACACCATAAGCAGGGAGCTTAAGGAAAAACAGCTGCTCGTCGATGATATGAAAAATAACCGTAAGTCATACGGTGACAATCTGCGCTCAGCAAGGGCAGCACTGCAGAGAGAGCTTGGCGACAGATATGGAGAGACAGTAAAAGTACAGATACTTGCAGATCTCTTTGATGTAAAGGACGAAGAATGGAAAAATGCCATTGAGGGACGCATGGGACGTCTTAAGTTTTCACTTATCACAGAGCCGCGTTATGCGCACACGGCAGCAGCTATTTTCAGGGATATGAAGAAGTTTGAGGAGGTTGACCTTATAAACTCAAAGGCTATAGCGGACAGCCAGCCGAAGACTATGGACAATTCCCTTTATGAAGCTGTGGAGACAAAGGAAAAATATGTGGATGAATGTCTGAAGCGATACCTTGGACATATCATAAAATGCCGCAGCGTGGATGAGCTTGAGCAGGTGAGGGACGGTGTGACACCGGATTGCTACTCATATAGTAATTTCATTTTCAGACATCTGAAAAAACGCGATTACACTACCAATGCGTGTATCGGTGGCAAGGTTTCAAAAGCGCGTCTGGCGGAGTACGAGGCTGATGTTGAGAGATTAAAGGGCGAGCTGAATGAACTTGTGTCAGTGATAAACGGACTAAAAGCTCAGCGTGATTTTGAGTGTCTGAAAGGTGAGCCTGCGTATTATGTAGGACTTTCACAGGCAAGCACTGAGCTAGGACATGTAAACAAGCAGAAAAATGAGCTCGAAGAGGTTATTGCCACTTTAAAAGAGGGACAGTATAAGGAGCTTCAGGCCAAAGAGCGTCTTTTAAATCAAAATCTCGAGGCTATAAAGGCTGCACTTGATGAAAATCATAAGCAGATGAATGAAAAAATACGTCAGCACGAGAAGATTTCCGGTGCAAATGAGCAGCGAAATGCACAGCTTGAGGAGATGCTTGAGGGCTATGTGGCAAGACCGGAAACTGAATTACAGGTAAAGGCACTCTTACAGAAATATTCCGGACAGTCGGTTAAAACCCATCAGAGATCAAAACTGATCGAGCTGCAAGGGGCTGACGGAAATGGTGGAAAACAGCAGAACTGTGTGGAAAATCTGCAGTCGGCACGTTACAGATATTTAAAAGAGTATCCGTCAGGACAGTTCAGCGGAGCTGAAAAATCAAATGAGGCATACGAGGAGCTGCTTGGCAAATATGAGACTGATTATGAGCCTGCATACGAGCAGGAATTTGAAAAGCAGTGTGAGCTTATCTATCGAAGCCTGCGTGAGAATGTTATTGCGACTATCCACGGTGACATCAAGGCTGCAAAGCGTCATGCATATGAGATAAACAGGCTGCTGCGTGAGACGAATTTCTCAGACAGTACTTATCAGATAAAGATAGAGCCTGCAAAGAATGAGAACGGTCAGTTTTACGAAATGCTCATGGCCGAGGAGCTTGACAGCAAGAATATAGAAGATGGCGAAATAGAAGGTCAGATCAGCTTTGGAGAGGATAGCTTTTATCAGAAGTATGAGCAGAAGATACAGCTTCTTACTGACAAATTCATGCCTCCGAAGGATGAGGATGAGCACATGCGCATGCAGAAACGCAAAGAGATGGAGCAGTATGCGGATTACCGCAATTACCTGTCATTCAGCATGTTTGAGCAGGTTACGGATGAAAACGGTCAGGTCATCAGAGAAAACTATGTCGATGATATGGCAGGACGCGATTCCGGTGGAGAGGGACAGAATCCTAAATATGTAGCTCTTCTGGCTGGTTTTGCAATGCTTTATATGCAGCAGAGCAACCGTGATTCCAAGATCAAGCTGGTGCTTTTAGATGAGGCATTTTCCAAGATGGATCAGGAGCGAAGTGCGGTGTGTCTTAAGTATGCCCGCAAGATGGATCTGCAGCTTATCGTCTGCGTGCCAGATGAGCGTTTGCAATCACTGATCCGAAATGTGGATTGTGTCTATGGTTTCAGGCGGTACAATAATCAGATTTCCATGATGCATATTGATAAAGGGGATTATCTCAAGCTGATGGAAGGATAGGAAAGATTAAAGGGTCAAAAGGTATAATTGATAAATACCTTTTGACCCTTTATTATTTTGTACGTAATATTAAAATTTTTAGAGCGGATTATTCTGCTTCAGACACAGGATTTTTGAAATGTCCATATAATAAAACATAAACAACAATACCAACTACAAGTCCCCATGTAGCACCACTGATAGCAAGCACTGCAGCCATAACTCCGGCAATACCGCGTTCCATATCCGAACTAACCATGGAAAGACCAATCTTACAACATACATAACCCTGAACGATCAATGTCAGAGACAAAGCAGCCGGAAGTATTGGCTGGACGAAAGATGCAACTGGTACTAATGCTACACATATGAAAGTCATCCAGCGGAAAGTGCCAATACCACTAAATATAGAGTCCATGGATTTACGTCCCTCTTTGTAGCGCTCAGCAACAGCAGCAGTAACAGCTGCCCACAATGGTCCACAGAGAGGCACATATGGGATTATAAGGGCTTCAACGATATTTCTGACACCGCTGAGTACGTTGGAGCGGTTTGCGTTGAAATCAATTTTTTCGTCGGTTCTGACTTCCTCAGCCTCACGAATAAGCTGTTCACTGGATACGAAATCACCGAAAGCGATAATATAAACAGCGATAGCAGTAGGAATAACTGAGATGAATTTTGACATGGATGGAAATCCGATGGAAAATGGACTCAGCGTGCGGAAAATCTCACCAAAATCAGGGATCTTGACAATGGAACCTAGTACAAGGTTTGGTGCCGGAAGCTCACCTGATAATGGTCCAATGATAACAGCAATAATAATTGCCGGCAACATACCAAAATTTCCAATAGTATGCCATAATTTGCTCTTGTCCTTCATTTTACGGAAGAGGACAGAGAAGAGCAGGAAGTATGCGATTAACGAACCAATCAGAACTGTGATCGGATACAGATTCACACGTCCACCATCCTGAAATTCTCCTTTGATTGCAGAAAAACCGGCTCCTAATAAAATTCCTGCTTTAATTGCATCAGGGATCATTCCGATGATTTTTTTTGCCATTCCGGTAATTCCCATGAGAAGGAATATAAGACCAACAACAATTTGCAGTGCAATCATCGTCTGGGTGCGCTCTACTCCGACCTCAGTTTGTGTAACAAATGCAGTGACAAGTGGTATCGCAGGGGTAATCCATCCCGGTACAACCGGATCACCGAACACTGAGTGAAGATTGTAGAAAAATCCATTAATAATTACCATACTCCAGGCGATTTCATAAGGAACTCCAAGAACTTCCTCAAGAATTGGGATTGCACCTAAACAGGTAGCACACATCAGAATAGCCTGAAGACATTCTGATAATTCCCAACGGTAGTGGATAAAGGGAAGCCTTATTTTAAATAGCCCGGCTGGGATATAAGGTTGTTCCGCCCCATCTTTTCGTTTTAGTGACATAGTATCTCCTCCTTTAAGATAAATTGAAAGAAAAATTTCATTTTTTCTTTCTGCTTACTTAATAATTGAGCAAATAAAATGCCAAGTAAGAATCATGTTATTTTTGAGTGACATTCCTAAAAATAACATGTGGGAAGTTTGAGTAAGTTAATAATAATGTGAAAGGTGATGCAAAAAAGAAACAAAAAAATATTGCAAAAAAACTTGTTGCATAGTTGAAACACTACACCTGAGATGGTATTATTAAAGGAACGAGGGACAAATATCTTTTGACCCTTTAATCATATCATACAATTGGAATGAAGGTATCTGAATGAATATGAAAAAGTACAAGGTATTGGATAAAGGCGCGGAAAAACTGATTGAAAAATATCTTAAAGCGATTATTGAGTGTTCATTTGATGGTATTTATATCACAGATGGAAGAGCCAATACACTTATGATCAACGAGGCTTATGAGCGTATCACAGGACTTACAGCAGATATATTGCTTGGTAAAAATATGTGGACACTTATGGAGGAAGGGACGATCTCGGCATCTGGTTCTCTTCTTGCAATAGCAGAGAAACGTGTTGTGACATTATACCAGACATTTAACACTGGAAAGCGTGCAATGATTACCAGCACACCTATTTTTGATGATGATGGGGAGGTTGTGCTTGTTGAGACCAATGTGCGTGATCTGACGGAAATATGCTCGCTGCGTGAGATGGTTGCAAGAGATAAAAATGAGTTGAAACAGAGACGAAGCCTGGAATTTATTAAAGATAGAAAAGTCGATATGGTAGTCTGTGATGAGAATACAATAAGGACACTTTTACTGGCGGATAGCGTTACAAAGGTCGATTCCACAGTTGTATTATGCGGTGAATCCGGAGTAGGAAAAGAAGTGTTTGCAAAGTATATCCGTGATAACAGCAACAGGAAAGACGAACCATATGTGCGTGTAAACTGTGGTGCAATCCCGGAGAGCCTGATAGAGAGCGAATTGTTCGGTTATGAGAAGGGTGCTTTTACTGGAGCAAATAAGAATGGTAAAATAGGTCTTTTTGAGATGGCAAATCACGGTACCATATTTCTTGATGAAATAGGTGAACTTCCACTTAATATGCAGGTAAAACTGTTGCGTGTACTCCAAGAGCAGGAGATTGAGCGCATAGGTGGTACAAAACCTATCAAAATTGATGTTCGTGTTATTGCTGCAACAAACCGTAAGCTTGAAAAAATGATTGAAGAAAAGACGTTTCGCGAGGATTTATATTATCGTCTTATGGTATTTCCAATTAACATTCCGCCACTCCGCGAGCGAAAAAAAGATATTGAACCACTTGTTAATTCTTTTTTAAAGGAATTAAATGTGCGGTATAAGGAGAATAAACATTTTGCGCAGAGCTGTATTACTATTCTTGAAAATTATCAATGGCCGGGAAATGTCAGAGAACTGAAGAATATTGTCGAAAGGGCATTTATTATTAGCAATACGGATGAGATTACAACAGAATCAATTCCAATTACGGATGCTAATGCACATACCAACAAATACCGTAAAGTTAGAGAAGGCTATCTGGTTGATACGGATTTGCCAATGGAAGAATCAATGCGAAATCTTGAGATTTTGTACATGGACAGGGCCTTTGAGAAGTACGGAAATGTCCGCGATGCAGCTGAGAGTCTCGGGATGAGTGCATCTACATTTGTAAGAAAAAGACAGAAAAATAATATGTAAACAAGAAAAGAGCTGACCTTGTAATAAGTAAGAAGGTCAGCTCCCTTTGGGTTATGTATTAATATTCACAATGAAATCTTTCTTTATAAGTTTCTTTTAAACTGTCGCGGAAATCCGGATGTGCAATCTCAATCAATGCTCTTGCTCGATCCTTTAATGTTTTTCCATGAAGGCTTGCAACACCATATTCTGTGACAACATAGTCAATGTCATTTCTTGAAGTTGTAACAGGTGCACCAAAATCAAGATTTGGAACAATCTTTGAAACCTTTCCTTTTGCAGCAGTTGATGGGAAGGCAAGGATGGAAATTCCATGTTTTGCCATAGCAGCACCACGGATAAAGTCAACCTGTCCACCGACACCACTGATCTGCTTACTTCCGACAGCTTCAGAACATGCCTGTCCCATCAAATCAATCTGAACACATGAGTTGATGCAGACGATATGATCATTCTGGGCAACTACTACCGGATCATTTACATAGTCTGCCGGATACATTAAAACATCTTTGTTGTGATCAATGAAATCATACAGACGTTTTGTTCCCATCAGGAAGTTTACAACTATTTTTCCAGGTAATAAGGATTTTTTGCTTCCTGTTATGACTCCTGCTTCTACGAGTTCAACGACGCCATCAGAAATCATCTCAGAGTGGATACCGAGATCTTTTTTATCTTTTAAGTAGAATAAAACTGCGTCAGGAATAGCACCGATACCAAGCTGCAAAGTATCTCCATCATGAATAAGGGAAGCACAGTTTGCACCGATTGCTTTTTCAATATCGGTAAGTTTTGCAGCAGGAAGTTCGATCAGAGGGTTAGAGTGCTCTACAAAATAATCAATTTCGGATACATCCAGCACTGCTTCACCGTAAGTGAAAGGCATCTGGTCATTTACCTGTGCAATGACAGTTTTTGCATGCTTTACTGCTGCGAGAGTGTAGTCTACGGATACACCGAGACTGACTTTTCCTTCTTCGTTTGGCGGTGTTACTGAAACGAGTGCAACATCGACCGGAAGTTCTTTCTCAAACAAAGCAGGAATCTGATAGAAGAAGCAAGGTGTGTAATCACCGCGACCTTCCTCAACTGCTTTACGAGTAGTGCCACCGACAAAGAGGGCATTATGGCGGAAGTGTCCCGCCATATCCTCACCACAATATCTTGCGGCACCCATGGATACCATATGTAATATTTCAACATCTTTGTAATCGTCTTTGTGGTCACATAAAACATCTAAGATGTATGATGGTTCACCAACTGCGTGACCTGTTACAACACGTCCACCGTTAGGGATGGCTTTGATTGCCTCCTCGGCTGTACATGTTCTTTCTTTATAAAGTTCTCTCCAACTCATAGCTGCCTCCCGGTTCTTATTCCTCGATTTTTGCAATTGCTTTTGCAAGCTCTTTCTTCATCTTCAGATTGCCCTGACGAGAAATCATGATACGCTGAGCCTGTGGAGAACCAGCACCATGCATAGACTCTGTTCTGTAACCGACAGCCGCACTTCCCAATGTAAGATTCTCAATGAGTCTTAAGATTCTCAAACGATTCTCTGTAGAAACAGCAGCAACACCCTTGAAGTATTTGTCAATATAAGCACCAAGTTTTGGATCTTTCAGATCTTTCTCAGATGGAGCTGTAACCATAAGACCACCTGCAATATCCTCTGCTAAACGAGCTATCTCATAAGGGAATCTTGTAACATTCTGTTTACATACATTTGCAAGTAAAAGATCAATGATATAGTTGCCGGATTCTGTCTGTGTACCTTCAGCAGAACAAGCAATACCGCAGCAATATAAAGTTTCATTTAAGTGTGTCATCTCGATTAATTTGTCCTTGATGTGAGAAGCCCTCTGTGCTCCGTTATACTCAGCAGCTACAGCAGCAGCACCGATAAGTACATCACCTACACCAACTTTACATCCGCCGTAAGACTGTCTGTGGTATCCTGCGAAACGCTCTACTAAAACTCCGGCGTAATCATATTCACCATTTAAGAAGATTCTGTCGTTTGGTACAAATACATCATCAAATACGACGAGTGCTTCTACACCACCGAATTCAGAGTTACCAACGTCAATCTGAGAACCCTCGAGTTTTCTTGTATCGCAACTCTGACGTCCGATTATCATGAAAATTCCTTCGGTATCTACCGGTACTGCAAAGGAAACGGCATAATCCTTGTCATCTTCACCCATTGAAATGGTTGGCATAACAATAACCTCGTGCGAGTTGATGATACCTGTCTGGTGAGCTTTTGCACCTCTGACCACGATACCATCCGGACGTCTCTCAACTACATGTAAGTAAAGATCTGGATCAGCCTGTGCATGTGGAGCAAGTGAACGGTCACCTTTTGGATCTGTCATTGCTCCGTCAACAGTAAGATCGTTTTCCTGTACATATGTTAAGAAATTTTTGAAGTTCTCGTGGTAGTGAGTGCCATATTTTTTATCTACTTCATATGTTGTACTGAATTCTGAATTGAAAGCATCCATACCTACACATCTCTGGAAGCAGGCAGCTGTTTTCTGTCCACATAAACGCTGCATTTTTACTTTTTTGATAAGATCAGCAGTGCTCTGGTGAATGTGTGTAAAACGGTTTACTCTTTTTCCTGTGTATGGAGATATAGTTGTCATGATGTCTTCATATTCAGGCATCTGAGCCAGATCATATGTCATCTTTACAGAATTCAAAGATGGACGTAAGATTGGGTCATCTACAGGGTTGTCGATTTTTTTACCGAACATATAAACCTGTAAGTTTAATTTTCTCATACTTTCTACATACTCGTTTCCTGTCATTAAAGCCATAATAGTACCTACCTTTCGCCTCTTGGGTCTTTTTATTTGTTGTTTTGACAATGGAAATATCTGAAACCGGATTTCCATTGTGTTGTTGACTTTGTATAAAGCAATCAGCGTGCCAAGTGATAAAAGACCGCGAATTGTGAATAAAAAATGAGTCTGTAGGTAAATGAATATAAGTGATATATGCATAGCGTTTCAATTTTGCAACAACATGAATCTCCAATGCTCTGACATGAAACGAGTGAGTTAAAAAATACTTGGCATGAAAATTGCTATTATATAATATAGATATATAGAAGTTATGTAACTATTCAGTACAGAAATATGCGGTACCGCATATTTCGTAAGAAAACGTATATTACGTAGGAGCAAGCGCCCATCAGCGAAGCTGATTCTAATGCGCTTGCGGCTCGCAACTGTGAAGGTACTGAACAGTTACGAAGTTATAAAAAGAGATAGGAGGGATTTTTTGTGAATGAGGAAATCGAAAAAATATTAGAGGAACATGTAAGGCCAAAGTTGTTAGAACATGAGGGCGATGTCCAGATAGTAGAGTATAAGGACAATGTGCTCAAAGTCAGGCTGCTTGGCAAATGTTCAGGATGTCCATCAGCAAGCCTTACGACGGAGGAACTTATCGCGACAGAGGTAAAATCACATATTCCTCAGATAGAGGATGTTGTTCTTGTGAATGAAGTAAGCCAGGAATTGCTTGATATGGCAAGACAAATTCTACAAAGCAGAAGACAGGCAGGACATTGAGATGAAGGTTGGAATTAAATTTTGTGGAGGCTGTAACCCAAGATATGACCGGAGACAGGCATTGACAGAATTACAAAATCATTTTTCAAACATTGAGTGGGTATCGGATAGTGCTGCGATCTGTGATTACTGGCTGGTGGCATGTGGATGTGCACGAGAGTGTGTGGATGTTTCAAAACTGATTGCCACTAAAAAGGTGCTTGTGCTTGCCAATACAATGGATTATCGGAAAGCAACAGAGGAATTAATAACCGAACTAAAGCAGCATACAGGTATATCGGATGAGAAAAAGACGATTCAGATTGGAGAAATACAGGAACTTTCTTTGAAAGTGGATGAAGATTATGTTCTACAGTTTGCAAAAATGACAGGCGATTACAATAAACTTCATATGGATGAGACATTCGCAAAAGAACAGTGGTTTGGAAAGAGAGTGGCGCATGGTATGATCGGAAGCAACCTGCTTGTAGCTGTGCTCGGAACAAAAATGCCCGGAGATGGAGCAATTCTATTATCCATGGATACTGAATTTTGTCAGCCGGTTCAAATTGGAGATACAATAACGGCACATGTGGTTTTGGAATCTGTGACAGAGAATAAAAAGTGTTATATTGGCACATTTAAAGGGTGGTGCAAAAATGAAACAGACGACTGCCTGATCAAGATGCAGGCAAGGCAGATGATGATGAAAAATTTATTTACAGTAACTTCAAATAAAACATGAATTTTAGGATTATGTGAAAGGAACAACTATTATGACAAATCTGGAAAAATATGATCAAATATTTCGCGTAGAATTTCGTAAAACACAGGAGGAAATCAAGACACTCCGCTACCGCAATGATCCAAACTGGGATTCAATGGGACATATGAATCTGATTGGAGAACTTGAAGAAACATTTGGAATCACGATGGACACACCGGATATGCTTGCTTTTTCGTCATACGAAAAGGGAAAAGAAATCATGAAAAAATATGGTGTGGAAATTGAGTAGTTATGGTTACAGTCAACAGGTTTGAGGATCCCCTTACGACGGAAAACTGTTATCTGGTCACAGATGGGACAAGAAGTATTGTGATTGATCCGGGACAGGGAGATAAAATTGTAAAGTTCTTAAAAGATCACAAAATTCATCTTGACAGTATTTATCTGACACATGAACACTGTGATCATATGGCTGGTCTTGGTGCATTAAAAAGTGCTTTTCCAGACACTCCTGTGATTGCAACCTTAGAATGCAGCAGAAATCTGTCTGATACGAAGTTAAATATGAGCGGACGCATGGATTTGTATTTGTTTTTTTTGAACAAGCAGGCTGAAAAAACAAAATATCCGAAGATCGTCTATGGCCGGACAGATATTGAGATTACACAGAATAGTGAGTTTACCTGGAGAAAGCACAAGATAGAGTTTACATTGCTGCCGGGACACACACCTGGTAGTATGGGGATTATGTTGGATGGTGTGCATTTTTTTTCGGGAGATTACCTTATTAGGGATCAGAAAACGATAACAAGATTTCCTGGCGGAGATGAAAAGATGTATGAGCAGGTCACAAGACCATTTTTGAATAAAATTAAAGAAAATACACATATCTGGCCAGGACATGGAAATGATTATATTTGGGAGGGCATATGACATATAGTGAGCTTTTGGAAGAAGAACCTTATCAGATATCGCAGGCGCAGAAAGAAGTGTGGTTTTGTGATATGTTTTCAGACTTGTGTCAATGGCATGCAAAACATTGTATTTCTTATAGAAACATGACTGATGCACAGAATATGCAGGAGCGTTTTGAGAGGATTACTGATGTACCGATGGTACCTGTGCAGTTATTCAAAGAAAGAGAATTATTAAGTATACATAAAGATGAAGTCTTTAAGGAAGTGCACTCATCCGGGACGACAGGAAGTATGCCTTCAAAAATTTATCTGGATGAAGAGACGGCAACATGCCAACAATTAACACTTTATAGAATTTTGCAGGATAAGGTCGGCAAAAAGAGAATTCCAATGCTCATCATAGACTCCCCTGAAGTTTTGAAAAATCGTGAAATGTTTTCTGCGAGAGGTGCCGGAATACTTGGATTTTCGGTCTGCAGCTCAAAACGTTTTTATGCGTTGGATAAAAAAATGAATCCAAAATGGGATGTGATTGAACAGTTTGAGAATGAATACGGAGATGGACCGGTATTCCTTTTTGGCTTTACATATATGGTGTGGAGCTGTTTTTATCAGAAACTAAAAGAGCAGCACCGGAAACTACACTTGGATCATGGAATATTGTTTCATGGTGGTGGATGGAAGAAAATGCAGGATCAGGCGGTCCTTAAAGAAGAATTCAAAAAATGCCTGAAGGAGGCTACAGGGGTAAAAAGCGTATATGATTATTATGGGATGGCTGAGCAGACAGGCTGCATATACGTAGAATGTGAATGTGGGCATCTGCATGCAAGTCTGTATTCGGATGTCATATTGCGAAGAAGTGATCTTGGTGAATGCAATGTAGGTGAGGAGGGAATGATACAGGTACTCTCCCCTATGGCAAAATCCTATCCTGGGCACTCAATTCTGACGCAGGATCTTGGAATACTTCGTGGAGTGGACGACTGTCCGTGTGGACGAAAAGGGAAATATTTTGATATTACAGGAAGAATCAGGCATTCTTCTGTCAGGGGGTGTAGCGATACCTATGAAGGAAAATGAGATTAAAAGATTAGCAGGTGGATGGAGTGAGGAAACATCCTGCCTTGGAAGAAATATTTTTTCAGAGGAGGTACTGGCATTTTTATCAGAATTGACAGAGGAAATAAAACATGATCAGGTTTTAAAGAATTCGACAGCAGCAGTAACATTTGCATTTTGGTGTCGAAGGAAAAGGCTGCAGCAGTGGAGTAAAAAAATTGGTGAAGCTTCCGTGCGAAAAGGCAGGGGAATGATATTTCACGTTGCTCCTTCTAATATTCCCTTTTTGTTTGCTTACTCAATGGTATATGGAATGCTTGCCGGAAATGGAAACCTTATACGTATCTCGGAGAAAATTTTAGATGAGGCAGCACCTTTTCTTGCATTGCTCGACAGGATAATGAGCAGATATCCTGCACTCTATCAGGAAAATCTTATTTTTACATATGGTCATGATATCACTTTAAACGATTTTTTCTCAAAATCTTGTCAGGCGAGGATTTTGTGGGGTGGTGACGAGACAATATATGCGTTTCGAAAGTCCAATGTCCTTCCCGGATGCATACAGCTAGAATTTCCTGATCGTTACTCAGTGGCAGTATTTGAAGCGGATTATATTCTGCACTTGTCACAGGAGGAACGCAATAGTCTGGCAGAGCGATTTTATAATGACACTTACGAGGTCGATCAGAATGCCTGTTCTAGTCCAAAACTTATTTTCTGGGTAAAGGGAAATGATTGCAAGGTGGCGAAAGAACTTTGGTGGCAGAGCGTGTCAGTTGTCTGTAAAGAGAAATATCATATGGATTTCATGCGTGCCAACGAAAAATATGCAATGCTCTGTCGCACGGAAATGGATACACCGGAAATTGATAAGGTGTGTATAATGGGAAATGAGATTTATCGCATTTTATTAAAAAGTTGTGATACGTCTATTGAAAAATATCAGGGAAAATTTGGCATTTTTTATGAATATGAAATTAAAGAAAAAGAAGAGATTTTGCCATATCTGAATCGAAAGGTCCAGACAGTATTATATTCAGGAAGCTGCGATATACAAGAAGTACGCAAAATGATCTTAAATGGTAGAGCACTAGGTGGTGACCGCGTATCCTTGATAGGGGATGCACTAAATCTTGGGGAAAGCTGGGATGGTAACGATATGATAAGGACTCTTTCGCGAATGATCGGATAGAAAAGAGGTGAAAAACAGATGGATTATGGTTTGATTTTAGAACAGGGATTAAAGCAGCAACTCTCGCAGTATCAGATTCTGTCATTAAATATGCTGGCGCTTGACAATGTAGAGCTGGAGGAATTTCTTGAAAAAGAGTATGAAGAAAATCCTATGCTTGAGTATTTACCGGTGCATAAAAATGCTACTTTTGCCGAAAAGAGCCGGGATATAAGAGAATCGAGAGATTATATGTTTCAACTTGCGCAGGAAAAGGTAAAAGATATCCGGTTATATTTTATGGAACAGCTCAAATTTACAGAATTTAGTATGCGCCAGTGGAGAATTATTACATATATGATCTCCTGTGTCAGTGATACAGGGCTTCTTGAAATACAGATGGAGGATATTGCGGCAGAACTCGGTGTTAGTGTACAAGAGTGTGAAAAGTGCAGGCAGGCGCTGCTTCAGTTAGAACCAGTTGGCGTATTTGCGATGTCGGTACAGGAGACACTGAAAATTCAGTTAGAGCATCAGGGATTACGCTCTGAAAAAACCGATCGTATGATTGATGAGTTTTTAGAGGAGCTTGGTGCAGGACATTTTTCGAAAGTAGGTAAAAATCTGCATATAAGTGCAGCCGAAGCAAGGGAGCTATTCAGTAAAATCAAAATGCTAAATCCTTATCCTTTGCGTAATATGTCTGGGGCAGATGCCGATTATATTGTGCCGGATATTTTATGCACTGGCAATGAAACAGACTATGAAGTATCGTTAAATGATGAATGGGTAGGAAACTATTCTCTCAGCGATTATTATCTGAATATGATGGCTCAGACGAAAGATGCGGACTTAAAAGATTATTTTCGAAAGAAATATGAGCGATGTAAATATATTATTGCCGGTATTGAGAAGCGCCGGGATACTATCGTTAAGGTATCTAAAGCAATTATTGAGCGCCAGAGAGATTATTTTTTTGAAAACAAGCCATTGAAACCGATGAGTATGCAGGACATTGCAGATGATATCGAAATGAATGTCTCAACAATAAGCCGTGCCGTTAAGGGCAAGTATATTCAGTATTGTTACGGAACCGTACTGCTTAAGGAACTGTTCTGCAGTGCCGCAGGTGGTGATCACGGTGAGGAAAAGACCACACTTGATGTAAAGAAAGAAATCAGGAAAATAGTTGATTTTGAAAATAAAAACCAGCCTTATAGTGATCAGAAGATTGCTGAGCTTTTAAAAGAACGTAATATCCAGATTTCACGTCGAACAATTGCAAAATACCGGGAAGAATTGGGTATACCCGGCACGTACACAAGGCGTAGTGTCGGGTAATATTTTAGTCAGAGATGACCCAGGTGGTAATTCTGTTTGAAATACTGGATTAGAAATGATAAGGCCTGTGAGGTCTTTTCTCAAGGAATGCACGAAGTGCTTCCTCGTGATCTTCGCTTTTATAGCAGTCGGCAAATAATTCACTCTCTAAGTTAAGAGCATCCTGTAGTGGAAGAGAAAGACCTTCATGGAGAGCTTTTTTCATATTACGGACGGCAAGAGGAGCCTTGTCAGTGATTGTGCTGGCAAGTTCCATTGCTTTTTCCATAAGTTGCTCTTTTTCGACAAGATATTCAATAATATGAAGATTGTAACACTCTTCTGCGGAGAGAGTTCTTCCGGTCAACAAAATATCGGCTGCACGTGAAGGTCCGACAAGGCGTGGCAGAAGCTGGGTGGAACCCCATCCAGGTATTCCGCCAAGATTTATGGTCGGAATGCCAACCATGGCATTTTTAGTGGCAACTGTGATGTCTGCAGCGAGAATAATTTCCATACCGCCACCGAGCGCATAACCGTCCACTGCACAAATTACAGGAATAGGGCTATTATAAATCGCCATTGTACAGGTTTTACCGTGTTCGGCAAAATCGTATGCAGTATCGGTTGTAAGAAGCACTTCCTCTTTTATGTCTCCACCCGCAGTAAAGGCTTTTTCAATACTGCTGTTTATGATAATAACCAGATGCTCGGGATTTTCATAGGCTGCCAAAATAGCATCTGTAAGTTCTGAGAGCATCTGCGAGTTAAAGGCGTTTAATGCTTTTGGCCGGTTTAAAGTGATAGTGACAATATGATTTTGGGATGTAGAAGTAATAAATTCCATATGATCCTCCTTGTTTTGTGGTTGGCTTGTTTTTTGCAGAAAAATAAAGTAACTAAAATATATCTGCTATAGGTTGTGTATATAGCAAATCTCATTCCAAGAAGAAAAAGTATTGGGCTGTAAAGAAAGGAGATATCTTATGTTTTTTGATGAAATGAATAAATTCGGAGAAAATATAATGCTCACAGATGGAAAAGGAGAAACATTTACTTACACTGAGGCTGTACAGTATGCACAGAGATTAAAACAACATATTAAAAAGAAGAGTGTTATACTATGTCTATGCAAAAATACAGTTGGTAGTATTGCCGGATATCTGTCGTTTTTGCATTTGAGGGCGGTGCCACTTCTACTGGATGAAAAAATTGATGTTTCATTTTTAAAACAGCTAGCAGAAACTTATCAACCGGAATATCTCTATGTGCCTGTAGACAGAAGCAGAGAGTTATCAGATGCAACAATAGTATGCGAGGAGTATGGCTACTGTCTTTTGAAAACGGCTTATATTCCAGAACAACCACTATATGAGGAGCTGGCCTTGCTGCTTACCACCTCCGGTTCGACAGGAAGTCCAAAGCTGGTACGTCAGAGCTATCGTAATCTGGAATCGAATGCTCAGTCGATCGTTGAATATTTAGGAATTGATTCTAGTCAGCGTGCAATCACTGTGTTGCCGATGAATTATACTTACGGGCTGTCTGTTATCAACAGCCATGTAAAGGCAGGAGCAACGATTGTGCTGACACAGGAGTCTATCGTGTCTTTGGAATTCTGGAATCTTATGCATAAGGAGAAAGTTACGTCCTTTGTTGGTGTACCATTCATTTATGAAACATTAAAAAAAATGCGCTTCTTTCAGATGGAATTGCCGGATCTGCAATATATGACGCAGGCAGGGGGAAAACTTTCATATGAATTACAAAAGGAGTTTACAGAGTATGCAGCTATAAATGGAAAGAAATTTATCGTAATGTATGGACAGACGGAGGCTACAGCAAGAATGTCATATCTTCCATTTGAGAGCGCATCCCAAAAATGCGGAAGCATGGGAATTGCAATTCCAGGCGGTAGATTTTCCCTTATTGATGTAGATGGAAAAGAAATTACCACAGCAAATGAGGTTGGTGAACTTGTATATGAAGGTGAAAATGTAACGCTTGGCTATGCGTTTAACAGGGCAGATCTTGCCAAGCAAGATGAACGTAATGGACGCCTTGTGACAGGAGACATGGCTAAAAGAGATGAGGATGGTTATTATTATATTGTGGGAAGGAAAAAACGTTTCCTCAAATTAATGGGAAACCGTGTAAATATCGATGAAGTAGAACAGATCTTAAAGAAAAAATTTCCACAGACTGACATTGCGGCTTCCGGTCAGGACGAACACCTTGTTGTCTTTACAACAGGCAAAGAAGTCCTTCCGGCTATGGCGGAATATCTGCAGGAAAAGACACATTTAAATTCGCATACCAGTGAAATCCGTTATATAAATAAAATTCCACGAAATGAGTCAGGAAAAATACTATACAAAAAATTGGAGACAGAATGGAGAGGCTATGTTACAGAATAATTTTATGATTCGAAATGGCATTTCGGTAGTTGAGGTGTCGGAAGAAAAAGCGGTCTTAAAATCGGAAATCAATGCTGATTTTCTAAATCCATATGGTTATGTGCATGGCGGCTTGCTTTTTACATTAGCAGATTGCGCAGCGGGAATGCTCGCAAGAACAGATGGAAGAAAATATGTGACACAGACATCAACTGCTAATTTTGTTGCAAATGTGAAAGATGGAACTATTATCGCAAAGGCGTCTTTCATTTCAAGAAAGAAACGTATTTCTGTTGTACATGTTGAAATTTATTGGACAGATATGCTTTTGGCTGATTTTACATTTAATATGTATTGTGTTTCGCCGATATAAATGTAGAAAATAGGTAACTATTCATTACAGAAATATGCGGTACCGCATATTTCGTAAGAAAAAGTATA
>CAVICC010000040.1:0-25802 GCA_963641405.1 bacterium
AAGCAGTTACTTCCAATTTATGACAAGCCAATGATCTATTATCCTATGTCAGTTCTTATGAACGCAGGCATCAAGGACATACTTATCATTTCAACGCCACAGGATACGCCTAGATTTAAAGAATTATTAGGAGATGGACATCAGTTTGGTGTCAGCCTCACATACGAGGTACAGCCAAGTCCAGACGGACTTGCACAGGCATTTGTTATCGGCGAGAAATTCATCGGTGATGATACAGTTGCCATGGTACTCGGAGACAACATCTTTGCAGGACACGGCCTTAATAAGAGACTTAAGGCGGCAGTAGAGAATGCAAAGAGTGGAAAGGGCGCAACAGTATTCGGTTACTATGTAGATGATCCGGAGAGATTCGGTATAGTAGAATTTGATAAAGATGGAAAAGCTATATCTATCGAGGAAAAACCAGAGCATCCAAAGAGCAATTACTGTGTAACAGGTCTTTATTTCTATGACAATAAGGTTGTAGAGTATGCAAAGAATCTAAAGCCATCAGCCAGAGGCGAGCTTGAGATCACAGATCTAAATAGAATTTATCTCGAGGACGGTTCATTAAACGTAGAGCTTTTAGGACAGGGATTTACATGGCTTGATACAGGAACACATGAGAGTCTTGTTGATGCAACAAACTTTGTAAAGACAGTTGAGACTCATCAGCATCGAAAGATTGCATGTCTTGAGGAGATCGCTTACTTAAATGGCTGGATCACAAAGGATGAAGTATTAAAGACTTATGAGCTTGTAAAGAAAAACCAATATGGACAGTACTTAAAAGATGTACTCGACGGAAAATACCGCGAGCAGTTATACTAAATATTGTATTAGCAGAAAAAACAATCCCGTATGCAAACCAGAGGGAAATCAGGAGGAAAACAAAATGACAATTATCGTAACAGGTGGAGCTGGATTTATCGGAAGTAACTTCGTATTTCACATGCTTAACAAATACCCGGATTATCGTATCGTATGTTTAGACTGTCTCACATATGCAGGAAATCTCTCAACACTTGAGCCTGTAATGGACAATCCAAACTTCCGTTTCGTAAAGATAAGCATCACAGACCGTGAGGCTGTATACAAATTATTCGAAGAAGAGCATCCTGACATGGTTGTAAACTTCGCAGCTGAGTCACACGTTGACCGTTCAATCGAGAACCCACAGATCTTCCTTGATACAAACATCATCGGAACATCTGTACTCATGGATGCATGCCGCAAATACGGTATCCAGAGATATCATCAGGTATCAACAGACGAGGTATATGGAGATCTTCCGCTTGACCGCCCAGACCTTTTCTTCCATGAGGATACACCAATCCATACATCAAGCCCATATTCATCATCAAAAGCAGCAGCAGACTTACTTGTACTTGCTTACCACAGAACATATGGACTTCCTGTAACAATCAGCCGTTGCTCAAACAACTACGGACCATATCACTTCCCGGAGAAGCTTATCCCACTTATGATCGCAAATGCGCTCAATGATAAGCCACTTCCAGTATATGGAACAGGCGAGAACGTACGTGACTGGCTCTATGTTGAGGATCACTGCAAGGCAATCGACCTTATCATCCACAATGGACGTGTAGGAGAGGTTTACAATGTAGGTGGACACAATGAGAAGACAAACCTCGAGATCGTAAAGATCATCTGCAAAGAGCTTAACAAGCCAGAGAGCCTTATCACATTCGTAGGAGATCGTAAGGGACATGATATGCGTTACGCTATCGATCCTACAAAGATCCACAACGAGCTTGGATGGCTTCCTGAGACTAAATTTGAGGATGGAATCAAGAAGACAATCAAATGGTACCTTGAGAACCGCAAGTGGTGGGAGACGATCATCAGCGGTGAGTACCAGAACTACTACGAGAAGATGTACGCGAATAGATAGTTATTATCGTGAATAGAAATATTAACAGAATGGACAGGGCTGCTTGCAGACAGTGACCATTCTGTTAATATTTCGTATGCGATAGCATAACATCAACGTATATAAGCAAAACATTGAGCATGAAATGCGGCACCAGACGTAGTCTGGTGGTTTTGCGCATATGCGGTGATGATAGTCACGATAATAAAGTATAAAGGAGACAAAACATGAAAGTATTTGTTACAGGCGTTGCAGGTCAGCTCGGACATGATGTGATGAATGATCTCGCAGCACGCGGTTACGAAGGAATCGGAACAGATATAGCACCACAGTACAGCGGTGCAGACGATGGCACAGCAGTTACAACTATGCCATATGTATCACTTGACATCACAGACCGTGATGCAGTTGAGAAAACTATCACGGAGATCAATCCTGATGTGGTAGTACATTGCGCAGCATGGACTGCCGTAGATCTGGCTGAGGATGATGACAAGAAAGAGAAAGTACATGCTATCAATGCTGACGGTACACAGAATATCGCAGATGCATGTAAGAAAATAGATGCCAAGATGGTATATATCAGTACTGACTATGTATTCAATGGTCAGGGGGAAACACCATGGCAGCCGGACTGCAAGGATTATGCACCACTCAATGTGTATGGACAGACAAAGTTTGACGGAGAGCTTGCAGTAGCCAATACACTTGAGAAATACTTTATCGTGCGTATCGCATGGGTATTTGGTGTAAACGGCAAGAACTTTATCAAGACAATGCTGAATGTAGGAAAGACACACGATAAGCTTACAGTAGTAAGTGATCAGATCGGCACACCGACATACACACTTGATCTCTCAAGACTGCTCGTAGATATGATAGAGACTGATAAATACGGTTACTACCACGCTACAAACGAGGGCGGATATATAAGCTGGTATGATTTTACAAAGGAAATCTTCAAACAGGCAGCAGAACTTGGTCATACTGAGTATTCTAAGGATAGACTTACGGTTACACCTGTCACAACAGCTGAATATGGCATCTCAAAGGCAGCTCGTCCGTTTAATAGCAGACTCGACAAGAGTAAGCTTGTAAAGAATGGATTTAAGCCACTTCCTACATGGCAGGATGCACTGCACAGATATCTGCAGGAGATAGATTTTTAGTGAACAAAGAAGTACGATGGAATATACGTGATACAAGCTTGCTTGTAAGTTGAGTGTTCGCGTATAGAAAGGAAAAATCATGGGACAGATTAAAGTAGAGAAAAACGTAGGCGGAATTGAAGGACTTTGCATTATCGAGCCTACAGTTCACGGTGACAACCGTGGATACTTTATGGAAACATACAATTCAAAGGATATGCATGAAGCCGGCATTGACAGAGTATTCGTACAGGATAATCAGTCATGCTCTACAAAGGGAGTTCTCCGTGGACTTCACTTCCAGAAAGAATATCCACAGGCTAAGCTTGTACGTGCCGTAAAAGGTTCTGTATTTGATGTAGCTGTAGATTTAAGAAGTGACTCAAAGACATACGGCAAGTGGTATGGCGTTGAGCTTACAGAGGAGAACAAAAAGCAGTTCCTCATTCCTGAGGGATTTGCACATGGATTCCTTGTGCTCTCAGATGTGGCAGAGTTCTGCTACAAGGTAACAGATTTCTGGCATCTCGGTGATGAGAGCGGACTTGCATGGAATGATCCTGCAATTGGTATAAAGTGGCCACAGCTTGTGGGAGAGTATCCGGGAAGTGCTGATGGGGCAGGATATACACTTCTTGACGGGACTCCTATCAACTTAAGTGATAAGGATCAGAAGTGGGAGACACTGGAGAATACATTTAAATTTTAGAAAACAAAATCGCTTAGACCATATCGATCTAAGCGATTTTACTATATTTATTCCTATGCTAATTCTTTCTCACACATATCGAGTACGGATGCAATTGTTGTATCCATATCATAATACTTGTATTCGCCAAGGCGGCCACCAAATATTACATTTGGCTCCTTGTCAGCAAGCTCTTTATATTTTGCATAGAGCTGTCCGTTTTTCTCATCATTTACAGGATAATATGGCTCATCTCCGGCCTTCCACTCTGATGAATATTCACGGCTGATGATTGTCTTTGGAAGATCGTTGCCGTCCTCATCTTTTCCAAACTCGAACCATTTATGCTCGATGATTCTGGTCCATGGTGTTTCGCGGTCAGTATAGTTGACAGCGGCATTGCCCTGGAAGTTTGGAATGTCAAGTGTCTCGTTTTCAAAACGGACTGAACGATATTCAAGAGTTCCAAGCTTAAATCCAAAGTATGCATCGATTGGACCGGTGTATACAATTTTGTCAGCTAAAGCATCAAGCTCGGCTTTATGCTCTAAGTAGTCTGTATTGAGTCTTACTTCGATACCATCAAGCAAGTTTTCGACCATCTTTGTGTAGCCACCGATCGGGATACCCTGATAGAGTGCATTGAAGTAGTTGTTGTCGAAGGTAAGTCTTACAGGAAGGCGCTTTATGATGAAAGCAGGAAGCTCTTTACAGTCACGCCCCCACTGCTTCTCGGTATAGCCTTTTACAAGCTTTTCATAGATATCGCGGCCTACCAGGGAGATTGCCTGCTCCTCTAGATTCTGTGGCTCACCTGTGATCTCTTTCTTTTGTTCCTCGATTTTAGCAGCAGCCTCTTCTGGTGTGACAACTCCCCACATTTTGTTGAAAGTGTACATATTGAATGGCATTGAGTAAAGCTCACCTTTGTAGTTTGCGACAGGGCTGTTTGTGAAACGGTTAAACTCTGCAAATTGCGTGATGTAATTCCATACCTTTTTATCATTGGTGTGGAAGATATGGGCACCATAGATGTGTACATTGATACCGTCCTGTTTTTCGGTATAAACATTTCCAGCTATGTTAGGTCTCTTGTCTACTACGAGGACAGATTTCCCCTTTGCTTTTGCCTCATGTGCAAATATTGCACCGTAGAGACCGGAACCTACAACTAAATAATCATATTTCATTGTTTTTTCTCCTTATTTGCCTGTTAATAGGTATATTATAGTCGGTTTTATGTAATGTTACAAGCTGTAATTGCTTTATCATCGTCTCCTTATTTTGGATGTTATGTCCGATATAAGTTCCAATAGAAAATGATCTCTCATTATGAGTAACGATAACATATATACTGCAAAACCGGATACAATCATGATACAGGTATATATTATGCTGCTTGGGAATATTCTGCTAAGAAGAGTCAGGACTAAAAGCATTATGACTCCTGAAAGCAGATATTTTGGTGCAAGACAAAAAATTTTTATTATACTAAGCTCTTTTCTTATATACCATAATTGCAATATTGTTATCACAAGTTCGGATATAACGGATGCAATTGCAGCACCATATGAGTACATATAAGGTATGAGTATCAGGTTAAATATGAAATTTATAATAGCACCTATGCATACAGACCGCGTCAGCAGATTTTCACGTTTGGTAGTTATGAGGTACTGTATTCCTATTACATTGCTTACTCCTATTATCGGTATGAGAAGAGCAAGTATTATAAGCAGGGCAGGGACTTTGTCATAACCCTTGCCATAAAACCATGGCGAAAAATTATGTGCTATGCCCATGAGACCAAAGCAGAGTGGAAAACCGAGAAACCACACAAACTGGAAACTCCTGTATAAGAGAGAGTTTACTTCTTCTTTTTTGTTTTCACTGAAGCATTTTCCAATTCTTGGGAGCATAACAGCACCGAGTGATGTTACGAGAGTAAGTACCATCTTGGATATTTTATTGGCCTGCTCATAATATCCATTTTCTATCGTAGCACCTGTTATTCCATTTAACATCGTTTTGTCAAGCGCGGTATATAAAGTGGTAGCCACTGTTGGAATAAAAAGTGCTATCGTAGCGTGCAAATGAGAGAATGGATGAAGCTCTCTTAGTTTGGGTCTGTCTACATATTTAGGAAGATACAGCCATATTGACAGATTAGACAGTAGTTCTAAAATGCACATACCGGCAACATACAAGATGAGATCGCTTTTTGAGTGGACTGCTGCAAAAATAAATACTATATTTATGAACTTGAATACAACATTTCGACCGACTATTTTGCCAAACTCTTCAAGTCCTTGAAGCAGCCATGCTATATCGGCAGCAACAGATACAAGACAAAGTGATTGAAGAAGCAAAAGATCAGTGTATTTGTGATATAAGAAGATCGTAAATATAAAGTATGCAAAAAGACACACTGCTACGCTGATACAACTAAGAAGCTCAATTTCCCAGAAGACTTGAGTGCGTTTTTTTCTGTCAGTCTGCAGATATGATATTTCTCTGTTGCCGTAGTTTAACGTGCCAAGTGCTGCAAACATAATAAAATAAGACACTAGTGATGAGGTAAAGCTGTACAGTCCTATACCATCCACTTCAAGCACTCGTGACAGATATGGGGTAGTGATAAGCGGTGTGATCAGCGTCAGTATCTGATAGCTTACATTATATATGTAGTTTAATTTTATACTTTTGGTTTTTTGTGATTTTTCTTTCATGTTGACATAATAACACATATTGACTTATTGTGGCCATAAAGTTATTATATAAAAATCGCAAATTAATATCACTGTAAACTTACACTTGTAAAATACGACATAAAAGCATGTTATATTGCGCAGGTGATATCGAATGGGTAAAAAAATGGATAGCATAATATCGAATATAAACATACAAAACCGAAAAGACGAATTAAAGGAACTTATACTGTATACAATTTTTGGAAATATGACATTTGTGATCAGTGTCGGATCATATGCATTTTTCAATATAGCTTTTAGTATCAACGAGCTTATAGCAAATGCTCTGGCATGGGTATTTGCAGTACTGTTTTCATATGTTACGAACAAAAAATGGGTATTTAAAGCTCCGACGTTGACAAAAATGGCATTTTTTATGCAGATGTTTGCTTTTTTTAGTGGCAGGTTCATGACACTTATCATAGAAGAGGCGATAATATTTGTATTTATCACTCTGCTTGCATATCCAAGCATGTGGGTTAAGCTGGCAGCACAGGTTGTTGTCGTGGTACTCAACTATGTGATCAGCAAACTATTTGTTTTCAGAGATAGATAAATGTGGTATTATTGTAATTGTTTAGTACAGAAATATGCGGTACCGCATATTTCGTAATAAAATGAATATTGTGTTGGAGCAAGCGCCCATCAGCAAAGCTGATTATCAATGCGCTTGCGGCACGCAACTGTGAAGGAACTGAACAGTTGTGGTATTATTTATTAATAAAATACTAAGAAATATAATTATATGTTATATGTTATAATAATGCATGTAGTAGAGGGAGAAATATATGGAGTGTACAGTAATTGGTATAGCAGGTGGAACAGGATCAGGAAAATCCACTTTTACTAACAGATTAAAAGAGGAGTTTGGCGACAGGATAGGTGTTATATACTATGACAACTATTACAAGGCTCAGGACGATGTACCTTTTGAGGAGCGCAAAAAAGTCAACTACGACTCACCGGAGTCATTGGAGACTGATCTTATGATATCTCATCTTAAGCTGCTTAAGGAGGGACATGCTGTGGAGTGTCCGCTGTATGATTACACTATTCACAACAGGACTAAGGAAATTGAGGTCATAGAGCCACGCAGAGTCATAATAGTAGAGGGGATTTTAGCACTTGAAAATGAAGAGCTTCGCAAGCTAATTGACATCAAGGTATTTGTGGAGGCAGATGCGGACGAACGTATACTGCGTCGTGTAGTCAGGGATGTAAAAGAACGCGGACGTGATGTGGAGGATATTGCCAGACAGTATCTTACTACAGTCAAGCCTATGCATTATGTATACGTGGAACCAACCAAATATCTGGCAGATCTTGTCATCAACAGCGGCATGAATGACGTTGCATTCGAGCTTATGAAGACAAAAATCGAGCAGATACTTGCATAGAGAGATGCGAAGACGAGTATGAACGATTGTTATGGATAAATTAAAGCGTGATGATCGTGAACTATTAAGGAGAGATTTCTCTATATGAATAACAAAACTAGTAAAAAGAATATTATTAACAGCGATACAAATAATAGCAATATAAATAATAGCAATAATAGTGGTGTCAGGAAAGAGCTTAAAGGTATCACAAAGTATGACGGTCCTGAAAAGCCGGACAGCTATATGGGCAATGACAGGCAGTGGGTAGTAAGAGCTCTTATGCTTGCTTTTATGGATATGTGTATCATAGCGATTTCATTTTTCTTTGCCCTTATGATCAGATTTGAGTTTGCATATACGCATATTCCACTGGCATTTTTGGAAGGATACCTTCATATAGTTCCAATTTTTATGGTAGTTGCACTGGTAGTATTTTACATCTTCAGGCTTTACCACAGTATATGGCGCTTTGCTAGTATCAACGAATTTATGCACATTATAGCGGCATATCTTGTTTTGGCTGTTATATGTGTGATAATTCATGAAGTTTACGAGATTAAGATGCCGTATGCTTTCTGGATAATAGGACTGATGCTTAGTTTTGCACTGTGTTCGGCATGCCGTTTTGCATACAGATTTATCAGAACAGGGCAGAAGATGCTCGAACAAAAAGGCTCGGCAGCCGGCGATGAGAGAGTTATGATCATCGGAGCCGGAAATGCAGGAAGAATGCTTATAAGAGAGCTTATCATGAGCTCACATCTGCATACCAAGGCATGCTGTATTATTGACGACAATCCTGCAAAGCTTGGCCGTTTTATAGATGGTGTTCCGATTGTTGGAAACAGAAATGATATACCGGAAATGGTGGAAAAATACGATATTACAAAGATCGTATACGCAGTTCCGTCCACATCGGGTAAGGACAGAAAGGATATCTTAAACATCTGTAAAGATACAGGCTGCGATGTTTCGGTTGTTCCTGGTATATATCAGATGGTTGATGGAAGGGTTTCAGTATCTAATCTTCGTCCAGTAAGTATCGAAGATCTACTCGGAAGAGATCAGGTTGTTGTAGATAATGACGGTATACACTCATTCCTTCAGGGAAAAGTTGTTATGGTAACCGGTGGAGGCGGATCTATCGGTAGTGAGCTTTGTCGTCAGATAGCCAGAGAAGATCCAAAACTTCTTATCATTTTTGATATTTATGAGAATAATGCATATGATATTCAGCAGGAGCTTAAACGCAAATATCCTTATGTCAGGGTTGAGACACTTATAGGATCGGTGCGTAATACAAACAGACTGCACTATATTTTCCAGACCTATCATCCGGAGATTATATATCACGCAGCTGCACACAAACATGTACCTCTTATGGAGGAAAGCCCTAATGAGGCTATCAAGAATAATGTACTTGGCACCCTTAAAGTATCGAAAATGGCAGCAGAGTATCATGTAAAGAAATTTGTGATGATATCTACGGATAAAGCGGTAAACCCTACAAATATCATGGGGGCGTCAAAGCGTCTGTGCGAGATGGTCGTTCAGATGATGAACAGAAGATCAGATACGGATTTTGTTGCTGTGCGTTTTGGAAATGTGCTTGGCAGTAACGGCAGTGTTATTCCATTATTCAAGAAGCAGATAGAGGATGGAGGCCCTGTTACTGTAACAGACAAGCGTATAATCAGATATTTCATGACTATTCCGGAGGCAGTAGCACTTGTACTTCAGGCTGGGCTTTATGCAAAGGGCGGAGAGATATTTGTCCTTGATATGGGTGAGCCTGTAAAGATTGATGATATGGCAAGAAACCTTATCAGATTATCGGGACTTGAGCCTGATGTCGATATTCAGATCGTATATACAGGTTTAAGACCTGGCGAAAAGCTCTATGAGGAGATGCTCATGAGTGAGGAAGGTCTTAAAGAGACACCAAACAAGCTTATCCATATAGGAGAGCCTATAGAGATGGACGATGAACTGTTTGAAAAACAACTTGCAGAACTTGAAAAAGCATGCACATCTGAGTCGAAAGATATTAAGAAGATAGTAGCATCGGTTGTAAAGACATATCATCCTGATTTAGAGGATTGATGAAAAGGAATTTGCTGGTTTTGCAGTAAGTCGCAAACTGCAATAAGGGAGATAACGATGGGAAAAAGACAAATTACATTTTCTCCGCCTGATATTACAGAGGCTGAGGTTGAGGCGGTTGCCGAAGCATTAAGAAGCGGATGGATCACTACAGGTCCACGCACAAAGGAATTTGAAAAAAGAATCGCAAAGCTGTGTGGTACAAATAAAGCGGTAGCACTTAGCTCGGCTACAGCATGTTTGGAGTCTATACTTAGATTTATCGGAGTAGGTTTAGATGATGAGGTTATCACGAGTGCATACACCTACACTGCTTCTGCCAGTCCGACAGTTCATGTGGGAGCTACAGTAAAGATGGTGGATGTGGCACCTGGTTCATTTGAGGTAGACTATGATGCCATTGAGGCTGCTATTACAGAGCATACCAAGGTTATTATACCTGTAGATATAGCAGGAGTTCCATGTGACTATGACAGGATATTTGATATAGTAGAGAGAAAGAAAGCACTTTTTCATCCGGACAATGATGTACAAAAGGCTTTCGGCCGCATAATTGTGGCAGTTGATTCTGCTCATGCGTTCGGAGCATCGATAAACCGTGACGGAAAACAGATTATGTGCGGTAATGTAGCTGATTTTACTAGCTTTTCTTTCCATGCAGTAAAGAATCTTACTACTGCTGAGGGAGGTGCACTGACCTGGAGATCGATACCGGGATTGGATGATGAGTACATTTACAAGCAGTTTATGCTTCTTTCGCTCCATGGACAGACAAAGGATGCCCTTCACAAGAACGGACTTGGTACCTGGGAGTATGATATTGTATCTCCTTC
The DNA here is from genome assembly GCA_963641405.1 of bacterium. GTDB lineage: Bacteria > Bacillota > Clostridia > Lachnospirales > Lachnospiraceae > Roseburia. The sequence continues at coordinate 10,796 of CAVICC010000040.1, forward strand.
TTACAAGTGCAATATGACGGACATTCAGGCGGCTATCGGGCTTGTGCAGCTTGACAGATATCCGGGACTTTTAGCCAGAAGACGTCAGATAATTGAAAAGTATGATGCAGCATTTATTCCTGAGGGACTTTTGACTGTACCTCATTTTACAGACAGACATACTTCAAGCGGACATCTGTATCTGCTTCGAATACCGGGAATCGATGCCAACAGGCGAAATGAGATAATTGTGCAGATGGCAGAGCGCGGAATTGTGACAAATGTGCATTACAAGCCACTTCCTATGATGACAGCTTACAAGAATCTGGGATTTGATATAAAGGATTATCCTAATGCTTATCATCAGTATGAGAATGAGATCACGCTTCCACTGAATACTAAGCTTAGTGACGAGGATGTGGATTACATCATAGAGAATTTATTGGAGATTTTACATGGCTAAATGGAAATCATGGGGAGAAATCCCTGCGTTTATGAAAAATGATTACACACTTAAATATTACAGACATCTGAGCAAAAAGAGGACAAGCATGGCATTAAAACGCATTTTTGATGTAATAATGTCTGCTCTTCTTCTTGTGCTTTTGTCACCGGTTATACTGGTCCTTGCAATCTGGATAAAAGCAGACAGCAAAGGACCTGTTTTCTTTAGACAGGAGAGGATCACACAGTATGGCAAGAAGTTTCGTATTTTTAAATTCAGGACTATGGTAAATAATGCCGATAAAAAAGGCTCTCTTGTTACAGTAGGAGGAGACTCAAGGATCACAAAGGTGGGGGCTGTTATCCGCAAATACAGACTGGACGAGATACCACAGCTTATCAATGTCCTGTGTGGTGATATGACTTTTGTTGGGACAAGACCTGAGGTAGAAAAGTATGTAATGGCATATACTCCGGCAATGATGGCGACCCTTCTTATGCCGGCGGGCATTACCAGTGAGGCAAGTATCAGATACAAGGATGAGGATAAGCTTTTAGAAGCTGCTGATGATGTAGACTATACATATATACATAAAGTACTGCCTGGCAAGATGAAATATAATCTAAGATATTTAAGAAGATTTTCGGTGTTTACAGATATCAGACTGTGTATTGAAACAGTGCTTGCAGTTCTGGATTAATATTACCGATTGACTTTTAAAAGTGCTGTTTGTGCGGTTGGAAAGGATTTGACTTATTATGAAAACTAAGTTTTCAGTACTCTTATCTATTTATTACAAAGAAAAACCAGAAAATTTCAGAGAATGTATGGAAAGCATTTATTCACAGTCGGTATTGCCTGATGAGATAGTGCTTGTCGAGGATGGAAAGCTCACAGAGGCGCTTTACGAGGCCATCAGTGAGTATGAGAATATTAAGTCAACGGTTAGATTTGTGACAGTGCCTTTGCCAAGTAACAGAGGGTTAGGCTTAGCACTTGCTGAGGGAATATATCATTGCAGCAACGAGCTGGTTGCCCGCATGGATACTGATGATATATGTGTTCCTTGCCGATTTGAAATGCAGCTTAGAGCTTTTGCCGATAATCCAAAGCTTGATATCGTCGGAGGATATATTTCGGAGTTTGCTGATGATAAAGACCATATTATTTCAGATAGAACGGTTCCTCTTGACAACTACAGTATAAAGCAGTATCAGCGAAAAAGAGATGCATTTAATCATATGACAGTCATGTACAAAAAGTCAGCGGTGCTTTTAGCAGGTAATTACAAAGACTGTCCGCTTATGGAGGATTCACTGCTCTGGGCTGATATGATAAAAATTCATTGTTATATGGCAAATATAGGAAAAACTTTAGTATATGCAAGAACGGGTACCGGTATGCTTGAAAGAAGAGGAGGATATGATTATTTCCTTAAATATCGTGCCGGAAGAAAACGTATACTAAAGACAGGAACTATAAGCAGGTCAGATTACTTTATTACAGTAATGGCACAGTTTGTAGTATGTACGATGCCACTTTCTATGAGAGGTTTTGTATTTAACAAAATATTAAGGAAGTAAAACTTTTCAAATTTACTTTATTGTGGTAAAATTTGTTTAGTTATTGTTACGAATTTATTTCAGGAGGGTAATATAAATGGATTTTAGAGCTGAATACGAGAAATGGTGTACAGATCCATATTTTGATGATGCTACAAAAGCAGAGCTTAAAGCGCTTGATGGAGATGACAAAGAGATAGAAGACAGATTCTATCGCACTCTTGAATTTGGTACAGCAGGACTTCGTGGTGTTATCGGAGCCGGTACTAACAGAATGAATATTTACACAGTCCGTCAGGCTACACAGGGACTGGCTAATTACATACTCTCGCAGGGAGAGGATGCGGTAAAAAGAGGCGTAGCAATTGCACATGACTCAAGAAATATGCATGATGAGTTTACTGATGCAACAGCACTCTGTCTTGCAGCAAACGGAATAAAAACTTATGTATTCCCACAGCTTGCACCTGTTCCGGAGCTTTCGTATGCAGTAAGGACACTTGGCACTATTGCCGGAGTCGTTATCACTGCAAGCCACAATCCACGCGAGTACAATGGATACAAGGTATACTGGGAGGATGGCGCACAGGTTACACCACCTCATGATACAAATATCATGGCAGAAGTTGCAAAAGTTACATCATTTGACCAGGTAAAGACTATGGACAAGGACGCTGCCATCGCAGCAGGCCTTTACAATATCATTTCTGATGAGGTTGAGGAGGGATACTTTGGAGAGCTTCGCAAGCTTTCTATACATCCTGAGATCATCAAAGCTATGGCAAAGGATATCAAGATTGTATATACACCACTCCACGGCACAGGACTTCGCCCAGTGCAGAGGGTACTTAAAGATCTTGGATTTGAGAATGTATATATAGAGCCACAGCAGGCAGTTGCAGACGGAGACTTCCCTACATGCCCATATCCAAACCCGGAAAATCCGGATGCATGGAAGCTTGCTCTAAAGCTTGCAAAGGAAAAGGATGCAGATATAGTTTTAGCTACTGATCCTGATGCTGACAGACTCGGAGTATACTGCAAGGATACAAAGAGCGGTGAGTATGTTACATTTACAGGAAATATGTCTGCAATGCTTATCGGTGAGTATATCTTAAGTCAGAAGAGCGCAAACGGTACACTTCCGGAGAATCCAGCATTTGTTGAGTCTATTGTTTCGACAGATATGGGAAAAGCTATTGCGGCCGCTTACGGTGTTAAGCACATCGAAGTCCTCACAGGATTTAAATATATCGGAGAGCAGATGCTCAAATTCGAAAAGACAGGATGCAACAACTATGTATTTGGTATGGAGGAGAGCTACGGATGCCTTCCAGGTACATATGCCAGGGATAAAGATGCACCGGCAGCAGTATGTATGCTCTGCGAAGTTGCAGCTTACTACAAATCACAGGGTAAGACACTCTGGGATGGCATGATCGATATGTACGAGAAATATGGATACTACAGAGAGGGTATCTCAACACTCACTCTCAAAGGTATAGATGGCGCAGCACAGATCAATGAGATCATGACAAATGCCCGCAGTGCTGAGCCAAAGGCATTTGGCGATTATGAAGTGCTTGCAATCCGCGATTACAAGAATGACACAAGAAAAGATATGAAGACAGAAAAGATTGAGCCTACAGGACTTCCTTCATCAAATGTCTTATATTACGAACTTAATGATAATGCTTGGTGCTGTGTTCGCCCTTCTGGTACAGAGCCAAAGATCAAATTCTATTTTGGGGTAAAAGGATCATCTCTTGAGGATTCACAGGCTAAGCTTGATGCTTTATCAGCCGAGGTGCTTAAGTGCTTTGAATAACTAGCAAAGGAAAAATAAAATGGCAAAGAGAAGAAGAAAGAAAAAAAGAGGACGTAAGAAGATCTTACTTTTTGTATTTGAAATTCTGCTCCTGCTTGTAGTTCTTGGAGTATTATGGGTATACAACTCAACACTTGGACAGGTTACGTATGAGGAAGGACTTACTGTAAGTGAGGCTGGTATAAACGAGGATATTGATGAGGATGTGCTTGCAAATATGCACGGATATCTTAATGTGGCATTGTTTGGACTAGATAACAGAAGCAATGGATCATACAACGAGGGCAATTCTGACTGTATAATGGTTGCAAGCTTAAATTATGATACTAAGGAAGTCCAGATTGTATCTGTATATAGGGATACTTACCTCCCATCAGGAAATGGCAAATATACAAAAGCAAATGCAGCATATGCCAGTGGTGGTGCAAAAAGAGCTGTTGCAATGCTTAATTCTAACCTAGACCTCGATATTACTAAGTATGTCTGTGTAGATTGGAAGGCTCTTGTAGATGCCATAGATGATATTGGTGGAATTGATATTGAAGTAACCCAGGCAGAAGTAGATGAGATTAATTACCTTATACCCGAGGTTGATGGAACGACTGGTTATCAGACAGAATGGGTTGATGGAACAGGAAAAAAACATTTAAATGGCACACAGGCTACATGCTATGCCCGTATCAGAAATACTGCCGGAGATGATTTTTTAAGAGCGTCAAGACAAAGAATTGTACTTCAGGCTATGCTAGATAAGGCTAAACAGTCAGATATAGCTTCACTTACCGAGATGTGTAAGGATATTATGAGCCAGATCAGTACCAATTTTACAGCAAAAGAGATAATACAGTACGCATCTGCTATTACAAAATATGAGATGAAAGAGACAACGGGATTCCCATTTGAACTTACAACTATGAATCTTTCTTCTACAGGTGATACAGTAATCCCTATCGATCTGGCACAAAATGTTTCAGAACTTCATCAGTTCCTATTCAACGAGACTGATTATCAGCCGTCAGAGACTGTTCAGACTGTCAGCAACAAGATTGAAGATAAAACAGGAGTTACTTCTAAGACAGCCGCATTTGATCTTTCTCAGTACAACGATACTGTAGGTTCAGACGGTACAGAGGGCACTAAGGAAAAGAACAAGGCTAAAAAAGAAGAGGCTAATAAAATACAAAGTGACAGTTCAACATCTGATGATTCAGATCAATAGACTATATTAGCAGTTCCACGAGACCAATCATGAGATTGGTCTCGAGTATTATATAAAACGTAACTGTTTTGCACAGAATAGTTACCATAACACTAAAATTAGAGGGAGAATTTTATGAAACCAGAGATCAAAGAAAAAATTACAGCAACAAACCAGAAATATCTTCAGAAATTCCTGACACATGATATGCCGGAAAAGCTCGAATCACAGCTTGAAAATATGGATTGGTCATATATTGATATGATTCACAACAAAGAGCAGGAAAGAGGAGAATTTTCTCCACTTGCAGCTATGGAGCTTTCCGAGATTGCAGCAAACAAAGACAAATATTTTGCAACAGGTATTGATGCTATAAAGGCTGGAAAAGTCGGAGCAATCCTTCTTGCAGGAGGTCAGGGAACACGTCTTGGATTTGACAAGGCAAAAGGAATGTTCAATATCGGAAAAACAAAAGAGCTTTATATCTTTGAGCAGCTCATTGCAAATCTTATGAAGGTTACTGATCAGGCAGGCACATGGGTACCTCTTTATGTTATGACAAGTGAGATCAACAATGGCATGACAAGAGAGTTCTTTGCAGAGCATGATTACTTTGGATACAACAAAGACTATGTGAAGTTCTTCGTGCAGGAGATGGTTCCAGCAGTAGATTTCGATGGAAATCTGCTGATGAAGTCGGAGGACTCACTTGCTATGTCACCAAATGGAAATGGTGGATGGTTCAAATCACTTATCAATGCAGGCCTTGACAAAGATTTACAGGATAAAGGTGTTGAATGGCTCAATGTATTTGCTGTTGACAATGTCCTTCAGCAGATTGCAGATCCTGTATTTGTTGGTGCTACCATCGAGTCAGGCTGCGTGAGTGGTTCAAAAGTAGTAAGAAAGTGTGATCCGTATGAGAGAGTAGGTGCTTTATGCCTTGAGAATGGCAAACCTTCAATCGTAGAGTATTATGAGCTTACACCTGAAATGGCTGAGGCAAAGAATGAGAATGGTTCACTCCAGTACGGATTTGGTGTTATCCTCAACTACTTATTCCGTGTGGACAAGCTTATGGCTATCGCACAGAAGAGTCTTCCACTTCATGTAGTAGAGAAAAAGGTTCCGTATATCGATGAGAACGGTACAGAACATAAACCTGAGACTCCGAATGCATACAAGTTCGAGACACTTATCCTTGATATGGTATACATGATGGATAACAGCCTTCCTTTCGAGGTTGACCGCGAGAAAGAGTTTGCTCCTGTTAAAAATGCCACAGGAACAGATTCGGTTGATACAGCAAGAGAACTTCTTATGAAAAACGGAATAGAGATATAATGAGCGTAGCGAATTATATCTCGCGCGAATGCACATAGAATACATAAAATGATACGAATTTCTTCACAAATTAAACACAGATTACCGATATACTCTTCATTGTAGATGAGATAAAGGATCTGGAAAAGACAGTAAAGTGACTGGCTAAACAGATCCAAAGAGTAAGATAAAATTTCAGGTTGCATGAAGAGAAAGGAGCAATCATCATGGACAACAATTATAATACAAACAACGGTAATGGTTTTAACACAGACAATAGCACAAATAACTATGGGGCAAACGGTTATAATGCAAACAGTGTAAACAGTTATAATGCAAACGGATATAGTACGGATTACAACCCATATTCAGGAAATGACACAAATGCAAATCCATACGGCAACCCGTACAGCCAGCCATACATGAATATGGCAGGGGGACCGGATGGCAATCACAAGCAGCCAAGACAAAAAAAGCAAAAGAATAAAAAGAAAGGCGGCGTAGGAGCTTTTGTCGGAAAGACTGTTGCAGCAGCTCTTATATTCGGACTTGTAGGCGGCAGTGTTTTTACTGGTGTAAGTTATATTGGAACAAAAGCATTACCTACATCCCAAACTAGTGCAAAGCTTACCACTACGTCGGGCAGTACAAAACAGACATCAACGGGCAATGCAACGGATCTGACAGATGTGTCATCTATAGTTGATGAAGTTATGCCAAGCATCGTAGCTATCACAAATACCGGAACAGTTACATACAACAGCTTTTTCGGTAAACAGTCACAGCAGAGCCAGAGTTGTGGATCAGGTATCATAGTAAGCGAGGATGATGATTATCTATATATCGCAACAAACAACCATGTAGTAGCCGATGCGGAGGAACTTACTGTTCAGTTCAGTGATGATTCTGTAGTAAAAGCGGAGATCAGAGGAACAGATGCTGATGATGATCTTGCAGTGGTACGTGTAAAGAAATCAGATATGGGCAGTGATACATATTCTGCCATTAAAATTGCTACAATCGGTGATTCAGACAGCACAGAGGTAGGAAGTGCAGCAATAGCCATCGGTAATGCATTAGGTTATGGACAGTCAGTTACAACAGGTATTGTAAGTGCTTTAAACAGAACAGTTACAACACAGGATTCTACAACAGGTGAGACTGTTACAAATAACAACCTTATCCAGACAGATGCTGCAATAAACCCTGGTAACAGTGGTGGAGCACTCCTTAATGCAAAGGGTGAGGTTATTGGAATTAACTCTGTAAAATATTCATCAACAGACGTTGAGGGTATCGGATATGCAATTCCTATGTCAGTAGCACAGCCAATCATAGAGAGTCTTATCCAGAATGGTTCATATACCAATGAAAATGCAGCATACCTTGGAATCAAAGGTGGTGACGTATCATCTGAGATGGTTGCATATGGTTTCCCACAGGGTGTTTATATCTCTTCTGTAATATCAGGTTCAGGTGCATCAAATGCCGGTTTGCAGGAAGGCGATATTATCACAGCAATCGATAGTACAGATATTTCGTCAATGACAGAGCTTCAGTCAGCACTCAAGTCTTACTCTGCCGGAGACAAGGTTAAACTTACAGTTGCACGCCAGAATGGCAGACAGTATGAGACAGCAGAGATCGAGGTAACACTCAGCTCAGCAAGCCAGGTACAGCAATAATTAAATAAAAATTATACATACAGCTTACTATCATGGCATCGCACCCATTGCCGTATGTGTATTTTATGCCGGATCACTTGTGGTCCGGCTCTTTTTATACAGTAAAAGCATGTAATAAATCACTAGACAAACAGGCCAAAATATTTCATAATAGATGTATATGAAATTAAGTAAGCAATGCTGAATATATACAAAATAACGAACATTTTGTATATTGTAGAGCAGTTTAGGAGGACGGCATGAAGAAGAAAAAAATAGTTATCGCACTCGGTCACGATGCCCTTGGAACAACACTTCCAGAGCAGCATGAGGCTACAAAACATACAGCAAAAGCAGTTGCAGATTTTATAAGAGACGACTATGAGGTAGTTATCACACACAGTAACGGACCACAGGTTGGCATGATCCATACAGCTATGTCAGAGTTTTGCAGGATCTATCCTGAGTATACAGCAACACCTACATCTGTCTGCTCTGCAATGAGCCAGGGATATATCGGCTACGATCTGCAGAATGCGATCCGTACAGAACTCTTGGGAAGAGGTATCTACAAGACGGTATCCACGATACTTACACAGGTAGTTGTAGATCCGTATGATGAGGCTTTCTATCATCCGACAAAGATCATTGGCCGCGTGATGACAAAAGAAGAGGCTGAGGAAGAAGAGAAAAAAGGCAACCATGTCAAGGAGGTAGAAGGAGGCTACAGAAGAGTTGTAGCTGCTCCAAAGCCTGTTGATATAGTCGAAAAAGATGCTATCAAGGCGCTTGTTGATGCAAATCAGGTTGTTATTGCATGTGGTGGTGGCGGAATCCCAGTTCTCGCACAGGACAATAAACTTCAGGGAGCCAGTGCTGTAATCGAGAAAGATCTTGCAGCAGGAAAACTTGCAGATACACTTGATGCGGACAGACTTGTCATCCTTACAAGTGTAGATAAAGTATGTCTAAATTATGGCAAAGATGATGAAAAACCACTCGATACAATGACAGTTGACGAGGCAAAGAAATACCTTGCTGATGGTGAGTTTGACGAGGGTACAATGGCTCCAAAGATCGAGGCTGCTATCGAATTCATTGGTGATTCAGCCATTCGTTCGGTCCTTATCACAAAGCTCAATAAAGAGGGCAAAGAGGTTTCCGGAGGTATGGGAACTCTCATAAAAAAATAATCGTAACTGTTCAGTACCTTCACAGTTGCGAGCCGCAAGCGCATTAGAATCAGCTTCGCTGATGGGCGCTTGCTCCTACATAATATACTTTTTCTTACGAAATATGCGGTACCGCATATTTCTGTACTGAATAGTTACAAATAATCTAACTATTAACAATAGTTGTGAAATAATGTGTAAGGAGAAAAGAAACACGATGGAGAGAATAAAGAGTTTTGAAATAAATCATAATATTCTTGATCCTGGATTTTATATTTCAAGAGAAGACGGAGATATCATCACTTACGATCTTCGTACAAGAAAACCAAATGCAGGCGATTATATGTCAAATTCGGCAATGCATTCGGTTGAGCATATGTTTGCTACCTGTATCAGAAACTCTATGATAGCAGATAAGGTTGTATATTTTGGACCGATGGGCTGTCAGACAGGCTTTTATCTCGTTGTAAGAGAAGTGGAACCGAAAAAAGTATTTGATATCACAAAGAATGTCCTTACTCAGATATTGGAGTATGAAGGACCTGTATTCGGAGCTTCAGCTATCGAGTGCGGACATTATGAGAACCTATCGCTTGAGGAGGCAAAAAAAGAGTGCAGGGCATATCTTGATGTAATAGAGAACCAGACAAATATGGAGTTCACATATCCTAAGTAAACACACCACGCCCGCATATCAAGGCGCTACCACAGCAATAAAGTGTGGGAGGCTTTAGTTAGTAATATATTTAGTGATAATAGAAGAATTGGAGAAATAAAATGACAATAGGTGTAATAGGCGCAATGCAGATGGAGGTGGACAACCTCAAAGCCGAGATGACTGATACTAAGACATCGGTCTACAGTGGAGTTGAGTTTGTTGAGGGAAAGATCGGTGACAAGAATGTCGTAACTGCAAAATGCGGTATAGGCAAGGTCTTTGCAGCAATATGCGCAGAGGCAATGATCTTAAAATATGACGTGGATATGATCGTAAATATCGGTGTAGCTGGTACACTGACAAAGGATCTTAGTGTACTTGATGTGGCAGTTGCCACAAATGTGCTTCAGCATGATATGGACACCTCGCCGATTGGAGATCCGAAAGGACTTCTTTCTGGTATTAATATGATTCTGCTTCCGGCAGATGAGAAGATGGTAGAGCTTATGTGTTCATGCCTTAGGGACAAGGATATTCATTATAAAAAAGGCAATATAGCTACAGGCGATCAGTTTATCACCACAAAAGAGCAGAAAGAGACTATATCAGAGACATTTGATGCTATCGCAGCTGAGATGGAGGGTGGAAGTATCGGTCATGTATGTTATGTAAATAATGTTCCATTTGCTATATTGCGTTCTATTTCAGACGGAGATGGTGGAGAGACTGATTATCAGACATTTGCGGAGTCTGCAGCACAGCAGTCTATTGAGGTAGTATTTGATTTTATAAGCAGAGCTGATGAACTCTAGAGCTGATTTATACTCTATTGCGAAGGTATGTCATGTGTGTTAAAATGAATGTAGTTTTTTAAGAGAAGCCATTTTAAATGGTTATGGGGGTAAAAAATGACAGATGCAGGGTTTTTAGTTACATTTTTTATTGTAATATTTTTGATTATCATATTTGCACTGATTGCAGTGATTGGAGCAGTTACGAGTGCTGTGGCGGGCATCAATGATGATGAAGATGAACTTGAGGAAGAGGGCATATAGTCCTCTTCTTTTTAAAATTTTCGTAACTGTTCAGTACCTTCACAGTTGCGAGCCACAAGCGGCATCACACGCAAATAATGTGTGGGAAGTTTGAGTAAAATAAAAAAGATCAGGAGGAACCAAAATGATTTCCAGATATAGTGTAAAGAAACCTTTCACTGTACTCGTAGGCGTATTGTTGGTTATCGTGCTCGGTGTGGTATCCATAAGTAGGATGACAACGGATCTGCTGCCGGATATGAGTTTCCAGTATGCACTTATCATTACGACGGATATGGGAGCCAGTCCCGAGGAGGTAGAGTCTGATGTGACCGCACCTCTTGAGGCATCTATGGCAACCACGTCAAATATCAAAAATGTAAGCTCCATGTCATACAACAGTTATTCGATCGTGACATGTGAGTATGAGCAGAATGCCAATATGGACTCTGTTGTTATCGAAATACAGCAGAAGATAGACCAGCTCAAGGCATCGTGGGATGACAGCATAGGCACACCATCCATCATGCAGATCAATCCGGACATGCTGCCTATTATGATGACGGCTGTCGATGTGGATGGCATGAGTAAGTCGGAGATCACGGATTTTGTGGAAAATGAGCTTATTCCTGCGGTAGAAAGTATCGAGGGTGTTGCTTCTGTTACTGCAACAGGTGAGCTTACAGAGCAGATCCAGGTTACAATGAATCAGATAAAAATTGATGCTCTGAATGAGAAAATCCAGTCTGCTGTTTCATCAAAATTCGATGATGCACAGGCAAAGATAGATGACGCAAGCGCACAGATAAAGGAAGGACAGAATGCGATATCATCAGCATCTGACCAGATGAGCGCAGGAGCTGATACTATAAAGGATCAGAAGGCACAGCTTGCAGAGCAAAAGAGCCAGCTTGAGAGCACACTTTCCACTTTAAATGAACAGAAAAGTCAGCTTGAGACGATCCAGTCAGGCATCAAAGAATTTATGGAGAGTGACACATATACGCAGACTATTCCAACCTTAAAACAGGCGGCAGAGCTTCCTGTAGGCGGGGATGTGGCAAAGGCTTCACTGACAGAGATAGACAAGCAGATCGCTTCACAGTTTGCAGGACTTAGCGCACTTGGCATCACGGTAAATGGTGCGGATGATATTCCGACAGCGGCAACCGCAGTAGCGCAGACGCTGGTACAGGTCAATACAGGAATAGAGCAGTGCCAGAGCGGTCTTGCGCAGATAGAAAACGGAGAGGTTGCACTTTCGGATGCATTTGACAGTTTAAACAGTCAGACAGCGATAAGTTCTATCAGTATAGGGCAGCAGTCAGCACAGCTTGCAACAGCAGCAGCTTCGTTGGAAAGCTCTAAAACAGAACTTGAAAAGAGTAAGGACAGCGCACTTGAGTCATCAAACTTAAATTCAGTTTTAACAATAGACACACTATCGCAGCTCCTTGTGGCACAGAACTTTGATATGCCGGCAGGATATGTAAATGACGCTGACGGGACACAGTATATCGTTCAGGTTGGAGACAAGGTAAAATCAGTAGAAGATCTTGAAAACCTTGTGCTGATGGACATGAATATGGACGGAATCGATCCTATACATGTAAGCGATGTGGCTGATGTGGAAGTTACAGACAATTCAGGTGATACATATGCTATTGTAAATGGCAATCCGGGAATCATGCTTTCCATGGAAAAACAGACAGGCTACTCAACCGGAGATGTTACCGACAGACTTCTTGATAAATTTGAGTCACTTGAAAAAGAAAATGATGGATTACACACCACAGTACTCATGAATCAGGGTGTGTACATCGACATGGTCGTAAAGAGCGTAGTCCAGAACATGGTAGTTGGAGCTATCCTTGCGATATTCGTATTGCTTTTATTCATGAAGGATTTAAAGCCTACGCTTGTTATCGCGGCATCAATACCGCTTTCTGTAATAGTGGCAGTAGTGCTTATGTATTTTACAGGCATCACATTAAATATCATATCAATGTCAGGTCTTGTGCTTGGAATCGGTATGCTCGTTGACAATTCTATCGTAGTTATTGAGAATATCTACAGATTGCGAGGCGAGGGATACTCTGTTAAAAAAGCAGCAGTTGAGGGCGCAAATCAGGTGGCGGGTGCGATTTTTGCATCTACACTTACCACGGTAAGCGTATACGCACCTATCATTTTTACGGATGGTATCACAAGACAGCTCTTCGTAGACCTGTCGCTTACAGTACTGTTTACACTTATGGCGAGCCTTATCGTGGCACTTACCTTCGTGCCTGCGGTTGCTTCCGGCATGCTTAGAAAGACAAAAGAGATAAAACATCCATGGTTTGATGCGTTTAAAAATTGGTATGGAAATGTCCTCGGTGTATGCCTTCGATTTAAACCGATCGTATTTATCGTAGCGATAGCACTTCTTATAGGAAGTGGTGCGCTTTGCATATCAAAGGGCATGACTTTTATGGACATGGATATGGAGTCGAACCAGATTTCGCTTACCATTTTGGCAAAAGAGGATGAAAAGCTTGATTTTGATGAGCTTACCGCCATGTCAGATGAAGTGATTTCAAAGATATCCGACATCAAGGGAATAGATACGATAGGTGCTACAGCAGGTGGCGATTCCACAATGAGCCTTATGAGCTCGGGTACTGACAGTGTCAGCATATACATTCTCTTAGATGAAAATTCAGATGTATCATCTGATAACATAATAGACGAGATAAGCGACCGCACAAAGGATATGGACTGTGAAATAAGTGCAAGCTCATCCTCGATGGATTATTCGTCATATTTTGGCAGTGGTCTTTCTGTTAAAATAAAGGGAAATGACATACAAAAACTACAAGAGCTTGCAACAGAAGTTGCACAGGTTCTTGAAAAAACAGATGGTCTTACAGACATAGATGACGGACTGTCAGATACTACAGAAGAGCTTAAGATTACTGTTGATAAAGAAAAAGCTGCAAAGTACGGCTATACAGTAGCGCAGGTTTACCAGCTTGTGTCAGGAGAAATGTCGTCGGCTAAGAGTGCCACAACGATCTCTACAGATATCAAGGACTATGAGGTATACCTTCAGTCAGAGGAGCAGTCAGACGTATCAGTGGACGATATAAAAAATCTGACATTTACCTATACAGATACAGATGGAAAAGAGCAAGAGATACCGCTAAGTGATATATGTGAATTTACACAGACACAGACACTTAGTACCATAAACAGGGATTCACAGACCAGATACATCACTGTATCCTGCGGCGTAGACGAAGAACATAATGTTACAAAAATGAGCGATAAAGTTAAATCACAACTTGATAAACTGGAGATTCCCGATGGATACAGTATAGATATGGAAGGAGAAGACGAGACAATAAACGAGTCAATGAGCCAGATGGGACTTATGCTTTTACTTGCAGTTATCTTTATTTACCTTATCATGGTTGCACAGTTTCAGTCACTGCTCTCACCATTTATCATCATGTTTACAATTCCACTTGCATTTACTGGTGGATTTATAGCACTGTTTATCACGAGAAATGAGCTTGGAATCATATCAATGCTCGGATTTATTATGCTAGCCGGACTTATCGTAAATAACGGTATCGTCCTCATTGATTACATCAATCAGGCAAGGCGTGATGGCATGAGTAAACACGAGGCAATAATTGATGCAGGAAGGACACGTCTTCGTCCTATCCTCATGACAGCCATGACCACCATCCTTGCCATGACCACATCTGCTATCGGAATCGGTGACGGATCAGATATGATGAAGCCTATGGCTATCACTATCATAGGAGGTATGGTATACGGAACACTCCTCACACTTATCGTTATCCCATGTATCTATGATGCATTTAACAAGGAAAAAAGCATGGTAGATGAGGAACTGTAATGACCTTGTTACAGTAACTAACTCAAACTTCCCGCATATTATTTTGGTGTGGTGCCGCCTGTGGTGCGCGGTTGCAAGTAGCAGAACATTTAGCTGTGATTGCGTAAATTTGTTAGGCGTCGATTTTGGGCTCGAAGTTTGTGTACATTTTGTCAGTTGAACAGTTGAGCCGCGGTGTTCGTCTGTGGCATACGCTTTCACGATTCCTTAGTCTAGTGGGAGTAAATGCCGGCT
>CAVICC010000041.1:0-25624 GCA_963641405.1 bacterium
ACTTCTTTCCTGTATCGTATTTAAGGAGTGAAACGATGTTCGAAAAACAACATGAAAATAATAAAACAATTAATCCCTGACACTTTTTAACATGTCAGGGATTTTTATATAACCAGATATTTTTAATATATTAACTAATTTTTTTAACCGATCTGCGAACCTTAAGCTCTCCTGCTACCGGAATTTCGAGCTTATCAAGTTCTTCTTCTAAATTTGCAATATCAATATCAGTCTGTGAAACCGCTCCATTTTCTCCCAATATCTCCACGGATTCGATCTGCGCGATAATGCGGAGTGCCGTCTGATAACCAATCTCCTTAAGCGGTATGCTCATAGTCGTAAGCGGTGGATTCATATAGCGTGAAAGTTCTCTGTCATCATATCCCACCACCGAAATATCATCTCCCGGCACAAGTCCTTCTTCCTCAAGACGATTATAAACACCACCTGCCATGATATCATTCATACAAAAGATTGCAGTCACATTCTGATCCAGCAGCTCATCCGTCTTTTCAAAACCGCTCCCCCTGGTCCAGTTGCCCTCGACGACTAATCTATCATCATACTCAATTCCAGCTTCTTTCAAAGCCTTTTTGTATCCTGCCATACGGTTGTGTGTATGGATACTTTCATGCTTTCCAGCTATCACACCGATCCTGCTGTGTCCTTGGGATAAAACATATTTTACCAGCTCATATGCACCTGTCTCATCATCTACAAATACTGACGGATATCTGTCCGATTCTATGTACCCATACGACATGACAACCGGTACCGGCAGATTATCAGGAATACAGCTAAGCTCTCTCTCATGGGCAGTGACATATATGATACCGTCTACCTGCTTTGCGATGATCTGCTGTAGCTGACGCTCAGCAAGTTTGTAAAAATCCTCATTATTGTAATATGCATCTCCGAATTTCTCGTAGAGTCTTAGATTAGTAAAAACAATATTATATCCCTTTTCCTCACAGCACTTTGTGATACCGTCAAGGATACCCGGTGCACAGAAAACCGTGATATCCTCAACTATGATACCAAGTGTCTTTGTTCTTTTACTCTTTAAATTCTTGGCTACGGCATTCGGAGTATAATTCAGCTGCTCTATCGCATCCATTACCTGTCTGCGGGTAGTATCGCTTACATTTTGTTTGCCATTTATAACATTTGAGACAGTGGCAATTGAAACATTACACTGTTTTGCCACATCTTTGATTGTAACCATATGATTGACCTCATTTCTATACTATAGATTATCTGCAACTGTTCATTCTCTTCACAGTTACGATCATACACTAATCGTGTCAAACGTTTTACTAAATATATGGTAACCAAAATTATAGAATAAATCAATCGTTTTATCTAGGTAAAAATGCACAAAACTTTATAATCTTATCTGTTTACTTTTTTCTTCCTGCTCGCAGCTACAACCGCAACACCAGCTAATAAAAGAGCTACAAATGGTACTGCATCATTGTTGTCGCTCGTCTGCGTACCGTTCTTCTTAGTTGTATTATCCTTTGTTGTATCAGCCTTTGCAGTTTTTGAAGATGTCTGCTGCTGTACTGACTGATTTCCGGCATTTGATATATTTTCGCTCTTAGTTGTGCTTTCGCCACCAGATGAATTTCCATCATCGATAGTATTAGTAGTAGTATTAGTAGTAGTATTAGTAGTAGTATTAGTAGTATTAGTAGTATTAGTAGTATTTGCACTTCCAGTATCTGAAATATCACCATTGTCTGAACTACCACTATTGTCAGTATCCTTGTCTTTCGACGGATCAACAATCTGCTTTTCTGTATCACTGTATGTGATGGCATATGTTGAAAATCTGTCTGTGACAAATGTAAGTGTCATAGCAGCTTCATCATATTCATAATCAAGCATCTCTGCCACTCCATCATGAACCCGGACTATCTGGTATGATCTTACAACATTGTCTGACGCTACAAGCTCATCCGGTATATCGACTGTTATAGTAAACATAGTCTTTGCCTCAGAAATCTTCTGATTTTCAACAATCTTGTTTTCGTCGCTGTCTGTAATGCTAAGTAAAAGTGAAATATCCAGTACTTTTCCTATCTGCTCATTATCGGCAAGCACTTCTTCAATAAGATTTTTATCCTGCACCGCTTCCTCGGTTTCCATATCTTTGTTTTTGATATGCAAAAGAATGTCTGCGTTGCTTCCTTTGTCAAGCAAATCAATATTATCTTCTGAAAGGACATTGTCCATCAACAGATTCTCATCTACAGATACATTTGATTTTGGCACATCTTCTTCTGCCTTGCTGTCATAGTTTACAAAAGTCGAAAGCTCCGGAAGCTCCTGGTTGACCTCAACAATCTTTGTAGTACTTCCTACTTTGATCTCAACCGTTCCAGTAATCTTACCTTTTTCATGCAGTTTTGCAGAGGTCTTATTCAGTTCGCTTACTTTTACATCTGCATTATCAACACCTGATTTGTTAAGTTCTGATATAACTTCCTCCTTAATGGTATCTTCATCAATAGAGCTTATCTTGATATCTTCGATAACAGTCTCTGCTTTTGTAACAGCCTCTTCTGCTTTTTTTGCATTATCTTTTGCATTTGTGTCATTTGTAGCAGATGATTCCTCCTGTTTCTTATCGATGACAGCTGAAACATCGGATTTTTGCTTATTTATAGCTTCTTTTATCGCATCAGCATCAGTATCTTTGTTTGGTGCATTGATATCCTCTACTGCTTTCTTTGCCTCTTCCACATTCTTGTCAATATTAGCCTTTGCCTGGGATTTCTGCTCCGGAGTAAGATCTTCCATCTGATCGATTGCAGCCTTTGCCTCATTAGCTTTGCTATCAATATCTGATTTGGCTGCCTCTTTCATATTAATGGTATCCTGCTTAGACTTTATGTCATTTTTTAAATCCTCCAGTGCTTTCTTCTGATCATCTGTCAGGCTTGATGTAGGCGTGTCAGGATTTTCTTCATCAAGAAGCTCATCGATTTTTGTTAAAGCATCTTTTAATTTCTCGCTGTCGTTTGAAGTTGGTTTTGTAATATCAGGCACATTGTAATCATCAATTTCCTGCTTTAGACTATTAGCTTTTTCGATATCATTAAGCATATCCTGTGTTTTATCTGCCATATTCTGATAGAACTCTTTATCCTTTTCGCTGGAATATCTGCCATCCTCAATACGCTGTTTAGCCTCTTCATTTATTTTCTTAAGGGCAGCCTTGTCATTAGATTTAAGGCCACTCTCTCCAAGAGGAGAAGTTGGAGCATCATCGTATGTTTGACCGCAGTCATGGTCATCCCGCCTACATACATGTGTAGTCCATCCACCATCAAGTACAGTAGGTTCTACCACATATACATAACTGTAATTGTGTTCTGCCTTTATTGATATTACGGTTTCATTTCCCGCTTTATCAAATGCACTGACAGACATATCCTTTGTATCATTGAGCGGCACAATCTGGCTTATTGGCAGCTTGTATCCACCATCGACTGAGGCTTCAAGCACAGTCTCATTTCCATCAACACTATATGTGACCTTATCAATATTTGTCTCATTTACGTTGATAGTAACATCTTCGCAATAAGAACCGCCTTCTTTAATACCACTTATCAGTGGTGCTGTTGCATCGAGTACCATTCCATCCGATGAAATGTAGGATACATTTCCGGCTTTATCTGTTAATCTGGCATAGATCACAATTTTCTTATCCGGATCAACCGAGAAAGTGATATTATTTTCATCACTCAGTTTGCCCTTTATCCATTTATTAGCGTCGATTTCGCTCATATCTTCTATATTTAATGGCTTCATTTTATCTGATAACTCATAGACATAATAAGCAACCTCAGCTACACCGCTTCCCTCGTCACTGGCACTAACAATTACCTTCTGTGTTTCTTTAAAGAATCTGTCAAATGTAATTGTATTCAGGAAATCTGTCCACTTATCAACATCTCCAACTGAGATCTGTCCTGTTGGTGCTGTGTTATCTACGATTCCATATACATCTATACTTATATCCTCTGTTATTCCAGTAAGCATATACTCATATGTTCCATCATCCAAAGCTGTAAATGTAACTTTATTGCCATTTATTTTAATAGCAAAATCCTCTGATGCCAAGTACCCCGGCATAATATAAAATGTAAATTTAACATTTCCATTCCATTCGCTCTTATTGGCATCTGAGAAAAGACCATAACCTGTCTGTTCTGACGGAACAGTGATATCAAGCATTTTTCCTGAGTCAATAGTTACCTCTGCCGGTTCTGAAGGATTATAATTATTCTTTGTGGCATATCTGATCTCATAGGTACCTGCTGCAAATGTCATATCTGTATCAGTGATATCCTGATATGCTGTTTCTGCGGATACTCCTGCGTTAATGCTCTTTTTGCGCCACTGCATATCA
The DNA here is from genome assembly GCA_963641405.1 of bacterium. Taxonomy (GTDB): domain Bacteria; phylum Bacillota; class Clostridia; order Lachnospirales; family Lachnospiraceae; genus Roseburia. Next base: position 4,421 of record CAVICC010000041.1, read on the forward strand.
GTTGTAAGGCCACTTATCTTACCATCAGCCTTTCCCTTTATTGTCTCGGCTGTCGCTGTAACTTCTGGTGCTGTCTGGGTTGCATTATAAATTGTATATGCCGTTGTAAGTGTTGCATCCTCTGACAATATGTAATTGCTATTGCTCAAGGTATCTGCTTTTGCCTCATAATTTCCGGCATCGGTCTGTGATCCGCTGACTGTTACAACACATTCATCTTTATCGACAAGACCTACAGCCCTGGCAGTTGGAACATGTGGCATACCATCGTAAACAAATTCTGTATCACTCCATTCGATTTCAACAGCTTTTGCGCTTATCAATGCAGATGTCATTTCCGGATATTTAATAGTATAGTTTGATGCTATCGTATCATCATTTGCTGATGTTACTGTTGCATTGCTGTGATCCACAGTGACATACTTGTCCATTCCCACATCAGCACTTGCAAATGTACCTGTTACACCATCGATCGTAAGAGCTTCTCCATCTAATCCAGTGTCAACAGCAGCTATTATGTTTGCCTGTACATTTCCATCGTACGTCTTATCTGATGCTTTTATACTTGCTGTAACTTCTTTTGGTGAAATAATAAATTCTTTCTCCACTACAACCTGATTGTAATTATCATCCCCGGCAACTGTAATACGGACTTTATATTTTCCTGCATCTTTTGGTGCATCTGATGAATATGTGCTATCCGTTTCATCCTGCTTCATATATTCGACGGTTACATTGCTATCGGATGTGCCTCTGTCATTTGTCGTGCTAAAGGTTGGAGTTATTACAGCATCTGTATTGATATACATTGTATTTTTTGCATTGTCCATGATACGGGCATAGATTACACCTTTAAAATCCGGGCTGATCTGGAATGTACCCGTATACTGTCTCCAGTAAATGTTTGAAGCATCATCTGCATTATCCGAAATATTTTCCAACTCATCCAGCGTATATGCGCTGTCTTCGTCTGACAAAATATAATCAATAGACTTAATTCCACTTCCTGCATCACTAGCCTTGATCGTGACATTCTTCGTATCTTTGAAGAATAAGCCAAAACTTATCTTATTGATAAACGAACGCCAGTTGCTTGTAGCTACAGTAATTCCCTCAGCTTCGCCTGATACAGTTGGTGCTTTTGTATCTGTAATCTCAAAATTTACAGTATATGTATCAGCATAATCGCCACATCCGGTTATAGTAATACTTCCTGCATTTTTCTCTCCGTTCCACTCATTTTTGCCGTAAGAAAGAGTATAGTCCGTGCCCTCAGTCATATCACCCAAGATGGATCCTATTTTAATCTCCGGTTTTAATTGTGTTCCTTCATATTCCTGCGTCGGGATATCGCTTACTGTGATACCCTCCTGACATACCTTATACTTTACACCGGAAACCGTGATATACTGGCTTTCTGTGATATTTTTGATCGTATATACAGGTACTTCTTTTGAGACACCATCTACGTTTATCTTTTCTTTTTGTGGAGTAAGTTTTGTCATCTGATCTTCACTTGCATTTTCCACAGAAGATGTCGCAACATATCCACCATCAGTGATATAAGATGTGCCTACATAATCAATATAGAATTTGTAATCATTTCCCTCCTCTATATTTTCAGGATCATATCCTAAAACAGGGACAACCGTATAGAGCTTGTCTGTAGGCTGTGTAACAGAAGCTATCCACTGCGCTTTAAGTGTAATATTTCTGTTTAATGTATAGGTTGGTATATCATCTGATGTAGCACTGAAAAATGTATCTGTTTTATTGCCTTTTTCATCAAGCAGCCACCAACCTGCAAGCTTCATGCCATCTCTTTGACTGTCAAGTCCGATTTCTACACTGCTTCCTTTAGCCTCAGCCATAACCTGATCGCCAGTATCCGGCTTAAGTTCCTCATTTGTAGATGAATCATAATATTTTCCGGTCGTTTCATCATATACTATTGCAGACTCATTTTCACCGGTTTTTTCGTTATATTTCAGTGTCGGCTCATTAACCAGTCCTACATTACCACCATTTTGCTGATATGTAATGGTAAATGTCTCATCAAGTGCTGCTGTAAGCTTTAGATCATCTGTTAAAGTAATCTTCTGTCCACAATTATAGTAATTTCCGTTCTGGTCTTTCCACCCACTGGTTGTATAACTGTTATCCTCTAAATATGAAAGCGGATCTACAAGAGTAACAACCGTTCCATAATCATATGTGCCCCCTGCACTATTTAAAGCATTTGTAAGGTCCTTATTCTCTTTAGTATATCCTGTTATGTCATATGAGAGATCTACCTGCTCATATTTATAGTACATGTCGATAATATTATCACTATCTCTCTTTGCAACTATATAGCCTGTCTTATCAACTGAACTATGATCAAACAACAGATGGTATCCTGATAATGTACCTCCATCTGCAAGTGGATCACTAACCTTGACATCAGCGCTCTGGTCTGGCAATCCCACAGTCTTATCTATTTCGGCTTTACCGCTTTCAGTTGCTGCAAGCACATATCCGTCTTCGTTATCATCATTCTCTTTATCCGGAACATAGTAATTGACTGTATATGGAACCTGTCCCTTACTAAATCTTGCATACAGCGTAGCTGTCTTATCAAATGTATACTCTGTGACTTTATCTTCACTACCGTCAGCAGACTGATACCATCCGGCAAATTCCGGATAATCCGCATCATTACATGTCGGAACTTTATCTGAAAGGGTAAGCTTACTGCCTTTAAGCTGGACATAACTTACCGGATCATCCAATACAGCATTAGTCACGTCAAGCGTCAGTGTATAATAATCAACTGTACATGTCGGTGAAGATGCCTGTACTTTCTGACCTGTCATATCCGAACCTGTGATAACATCATATACCGTCTTGCTTGTGCTATAAACATATGTTGAGTAATTTCCGGTACTATCCTTGTCAAGCTGCGTTATCTGACTTCCTGCTTTTATAAATACACCATTTTGTGGATCAATGGCACTGCCATCCTTATTTACCTGCACACGCAGAGCTGTGAATGCAGCATCAACCACGTTTTTCTGGACAAAATTAATAGTTTTAGAATATTCCTGGCCATTCACAAAGATGTGATACAGCTCGTCTTTTGCCGCATAGCGTATCGTATAAATACCCTTATCTGTTCTTACCGGAACAATCTTATTATTTTCGATATCTTTAGTGTCAACCTCATCACTGTAAAGATAAATGTCTGATGCATCTGTATATACACCGTCTTTTGTTACATTGATAGTCGTTGTATAGTATTTGATCATCGTAGTCTTTGATGCAGATACATTCTGGCCTGTCGATTTTCCATCAATACAGATCTCATAGCTTGCTTCTTTATCTGTTCCAAGATAACTGTAGCTTCCTGTATCGGAAGGATCAAGTTCGATCGTGCCATCATTGCTCTTTAAAGTAAGACTGCTATTATCATATGTTGCAACAGCATCATCAAGCATGGTAAGTACATTGAAACTATAAAAATCAATTGTCTTATCATTTTTGCCTGATTCAAATGATATTTTTCTGTCAGCTGCCTTTCCATCCACATATATGTCATATGTGGTATCATCCTTTTCTTTATCAAAGAATCCTATACACGTATATCTTCCATCCTGCTCAAGACTTGTCGTATACCTCACCTTTCCATCACTATCTTTAAGTTCGACTCGCCCATTATCATATGCAGTATCATCTATATTTACCTGCACTGACGCAGTAATAGCATAGATTGTTTTTTCGGATGGTGAATTTTCGTCTTCTGAGTTAAGTTCAATTGAATATCCCGTATCGGCTCCATCAATGAGTATCTCATAAGTGCCTGATGTACTTGTAGCAATGCTGTATGTACCATCACCACCTGCAGTCATACGATAAATAATATCATCTTTCTTTAATTCCAGACGATCCGTATCATAAGGCTTTTCGTCCTTTAATACGGAAATCTTTCCATAATAATACTGCTTTGCAATCTCATCCGCAGCAGATATTGTCAATATCTCTGATGTAACTGCTGTGCCGGCTATAGTAAGCCAATTCGCATACAGTGTCAGGTCTCCATCATATATCCACTGTCCAGCTGAGTTGATATACTCTGACACAGTGCTATCTTTGATGAACGCACCTGTTGCATCTATAAGCTTTGTACCGGTTCCGTTTTCTCCTGTAAAATATCCCAGAAATACTGAATTTGTCTTCAGTGGAATCTGTACGTTAGTAGATGGCACCGCAGTGTCATATGTCGTCTCAACAGTTGCATCACCAGACTCTGTCGCTTCACTGCTGTTTAAATTGTGTGTATATGTCTTTGGTTTGTAATATGCGTACAACGTGAGATTCTCCGGACTAAGCCATATAGTCCCGTCTGTATATGTCGTTCCTGCAATCACATTTCCATTTTCATCGATAACCCTTGTTCCTGCACCATTTGGCGAGGTATAAAATCCATAGAATTCGTACCCTTTTAAGTCATTTGGCATCATATCAGCTGAAGGACATTGTGTTTCATAACCGATGTATACTGTCTTATCCTCTGTTTTTGCCTCGTCAGTCTTCTCGTTGATGTAAGTTATCGTATATTTTAATTCTGTCGGAAGCTTTGAAGTCGCAATTGTGCTAAAGCCTGATGTAGAATTGATACCTGATGTAGATGTCTTGTATCTGTAATTTGAAGATCCAACTGAACCTACATTACCGGAAGATCCGCCATATCCTCCATACCGCTCCCAGTTTTTTCCATCCTTTCCGGTATCCCTTGTTCCTTCTCCGTTTTTACCACCGTAGCTTCCTCCATAGCCTCCAGCTCCGCCACATGAGTTGTTACTATTCCAGCCAGAGCCTTTTATATTAGTACTGTCACCTCGATAGTCGATAGCGCCACCACCGCCGCCACCACCGCCGGCTCCTCCACCGGCTCCTCCACCGGTTGCGTTTGCTGATGCGCCGCCACCACCGCTGCCTCCGGCTCCGCCCGGACCAGCTACATGTGAACTCTTACCATCCCATTTGCTACTGCCATCATAAGCACGGCTGCCAGCACTTGAACTGCCTGCTCCATCTCCCTGGCCACCGCCATATGCATATACATATACATTTCCGACCAGGTATATCTTGCCGGCTGAGACTCCTAGACTTCCATTGCCGCCATCACTACCATTATAGCCGCTGGCTCCCGTACTTCCTGAGGTGCTGGATGCACCAGTTCCACCAGATCCTCCATATCCTCCATATCCACCGGATCCGCCAATGCCGGCTCCTGCTCCGCCACCACCGGCACCTCCAGCACTTCCGCTTCCGGCAGCATAACGCTTGCCAATACTAATTGTTCCCGATCCACCTTGAGCTGCTTTAGTTCCAGATCCTGCTTTTCCTCCATAAGCTTTGAGTGTTCCCTGACCAGTCACGATAAGTGTAGCATTATATGGCACATAAATACCTGCTCCTCCACCTGATCTTCCACTTCCTGCTCCGCCCTTTACTGTAAGTGTCTTTCCTTTTTGAATATAAATGATAACAGTTGCCTTGTTTGCCACAGTCAGTCCATTTTTTGTACTTCCCGCTGTAACTGTAGTATTAGCTGTAACTGTATAGATATATCCATCCTTTAATGTAGATCCTCCAGTTGTAGGAATGCTTTCCTTTTTCCAGCTTGTAGCAGCCAAAACTATGTCATTATCTGTTTCATCCGCAATCCCAAACCAGCCAAGCATTGTAGAAGGTATTCCTGTCACTACCATAGTGATTGCCAGAATAATTGCCATGACAGATTTTAGAATTCGAATTGTTGTATCTTTTTTCATCCTGCTTGTTCCTTTCTACTTTGCCGGCTCTGTATATACTGTAACCTGCATTGTATGATCTATTCCTGCTGTAGGCTGTACGATAATCTCCTTCAACAGTTTTTCTGCCTGTTTTACTGTAATCTGATCCTCAAAATGAAGAACTATACGCTGTGTAGCTGTCTGATCGGAATTTGTTCCAATTGTATCTATTCTGTCATAACTTAGATCTGTATCAGGCAGTGTGATATTGTCTATATTAGTATAATCAATCTGAATATCACCGATCCTGTAATTCTCATCAAATCCGGAAAGAGTAAGATTTTCCATCTTGTAGAAACTTCCGCTTCCGTTAGTCTTTCCATCTGCGTCACATCTGATTTCCTCACCTATAAGTACAGACGGCTGATCCCATATCGCATAAAGATCAATCGTTTGATCTATCTTTTGAGTAAAATCAAAATCTGCCGACGTTCCATCTGAGTCAACTGACCAGAAGCTGAAATTGCCGCCTCCTGATGCCGGCTTTAGAGGTACCGGTATATTGTCGCCTTTTCGCAGAATATATGACTGATAGTTGTCATGAGCCTCCATTCCATCAATATTGCGGTGGAATACTGCCGTATAATACTCTGCATCCATTGTTTTATTGCTGATGCTTAGTATGTCAGACTTTTTAGAGGCACTTTTCACACCGGCCACGTTGACTTGCCATGAGTCAGCCTTAATAAGCTTCTGATATGTGCCATTTCCACCATCAGATAACTTTATTCTTTCATTAGAATCGTTTGTCACGTAGACATCAGCCCCTGTCCAGAGCTCATTGTCTTTATGCAATGTCACTGATACTGTGATATATGGTATCTCTGCTGACAATTTTGCCACACTTGAGAAATCAATATCTTTGCCGGAGTCTATTCCATTTACATATATATCATATGTTCCGGTTGCCTCCGGTGCTCCTTGCTTAGCTATGAGACGATATGTATAACTATGATCCTCCTGTTCCCACATCGTATAACACAGTTTATTATCACGCCACAGCGTCACTCCCTGAGATGCTTTATTTATACCATCCTCTGTAATTGTCACCTCAAGGTCATAGAAGTTAACTGTCATATCATGATTATTCGGAGAGAAATCCAACCATTTCTGCGTACTTTGTTTATCTACATATATCTCGTAATTATTGTTATCAGTTTTATTCGGGCGATATACTACTACAGCTTCGTATACTCCTGCTTTACTCTCCTCAAATGTATATGCAAGATTTCCCTCGTCATAAAACTGTACTGTGGAATCAACCTTTGGTGAAAGATTTCTATATAAATTGATAGTAGTCGTATATGCATCTACTGTTGCTGTCAGGTCATCCTGGCCTACATTTAATATCTGTCCTGCATATATGTCATTTACATATATATACAATTCTCCACTGTCAGCCGGAATGTCATAATAGAATGTGGATGACTTAATTCCTGTCTTAAAATCATAGTTAAACATTTCATAAACTTTTGTAAATGTACCATTGGTTTCTTTCTGATATAAGGCTACCTTCTGATCTTTTGCCCAGTCTGTATCTGACACACCATCCTTTTTCAAATTGATAGCTGCACGGACGAGACTTGATTTTGTAGAATTTGTACGTCCTGTTACTGTGGCATTTTTATAATTGCACAGTATTCCGCCTTCTCCTTCCGTCCCCTGATAGTGAACACGTGCATCAAAAGTTGAATGCTGTTTTCCACTATATTCCCATATTGCACCGGCATGGCCACTACATGTACTTGAACCATCACAATAACTCGTATATCCTTTACCATTAAATGTACTTACAAATCCCAATTTTGAAATCATATATCCTGTACTGGCTTTTCTCATATTCGCAATAGCACCTGTTGCACCACACGTTCCGCCTGCACCACCTCCAAGCGCTCCTCCGATTGCATTAGGTGTTCCTTCCACTTTTCCACCAGCAGAACCACCACCACATATCGCTGCAACCAGTCGAATATGATATTTTCCACCATTGTATTTCTGGTATTTGCTTGATACCGGGTCTGCCGCTGATCCGCCTCTTACATTTGCATCATTTTTCACATTTCCTGCAGTTGCTGTAACTTTGACGCTATCCCAAACATAGAGCTTTCCCATATTTTCTCCTGCTTTTCCTGCTTCGCCATCTGAATCTATTCCATCTTTTACAGCATCCTCATAACTTCCTGTAAGCGTAATTGTTTTATTTACCGCACCGTCACGTCCGTTGGTTCCGTTGCCACCTATTCCGGCAGCCGGAGAGCCTGAACCTGTTCCGCCTGTACCTCCGCGTCCGCTTTTCACCCAGCTTTCTGATGGTTTACTGCTGCGGTAATAACTTCCTTCTGTTGCATCATGTCCGCTCGTATTGGCATATCCGTCGCCACCCTGCGCGTCGACTGTTCCAGATCCCATGATGATAAGGCTCGATTTTTCAGGCAGATGAATTCCGGCTCCTGCCGCAACCATAGTAGACTTATATTCTTCTCCCACTTTTGCCACTGTACAGCGTCCATCTGCTCCCACACACTTTAGAGTCTTTCCACTGTCCACATAAAGTATGACATCAGCTCCATCTGCTATATCCAGTGCCGGACCGTTCTTAGACTTGATCGTCACATTGCTGTCCACATAATATGTTCCCGAGGTGAGAGTGATACCAACAGCCGATGACTTAAGTCTGGTTCCCGGACGTTTTTCTGATGCCCAGGCTGTGACCGAAAGGCCTGTCATCATCATGCATAAACATACAACCGATGCGACTACACCTGCTAAATTGCCACGAAATTTCTTCCTCTTATCTTTTATATTTTCTCTTATATTTTTTCTTATCATATATAGAAAGCTCCTCTCTACTTATTAGCGAGTTATTAATCAAATTATAGTACTAGCGTGCCCCCCGCAACAAAATCGGCACTTTTTTCCTATTTTTATTATTTTTTGTAAAATATGCACAAATTTTTGGTACTATTACACTATTTTTTCTCGTATAATCATTATTTAATTTTGCCCTTTTATATGCCGATATAATAGATAAATCGTAACTTCCCACATATACTAATACCAAGGAGGGATTTTAAAATGAGTTTAAATTCAGTTTCAAGTGTTGTTTCAGCAGTTGCTACACAGTCTACAGCTCTTGCCACCGGCTCTACTGCAACTTCTAATTCAAAGAAAGAAGCTAAATCAACCGGTAATGCCTCTTCAAGTAATTTCAGTGATACAGCTGCTGTATATGAAAAATCAGACATTTCTTCTTCTGACAGCGTTGTAAAAGGCAATTCAAACGATCGGTCGGCCATCGTTCAGGCATTAAAGGATGATGCCGAGCAAAGAAAACAACAGCTTATTGATATTGTACGCAAGTCAATGAGTGGTCAGGCAGGTACATGGAACAAATCACAGGGACTTAAGAGTCTTTTTGAGAATCTCACTGTTGACGCTGACACTATTGCCCAGGCTAAAAAAGACGTTGCGGAGGATGGTTACTGGGGTGCAGACCAGACGTCTGATCGTATTCTTGATTTCGCAAAGGCACTTTCAGGCGATGATTCAAGTAAAGCTGATGAGCTTTTAGAAGCTTTTAAGAAAGGCTACAAGCAGGCTACAGGAGCATGGGGAGATGAGCTTCCTTCTCTCTGCAAGGATACATATGATGCTGTAGTTAAGAAATTTGATGAGTGGAAAAACGGCACACAGACTGGTTCTACACAGGAATAGACATATATATATAATTAAAACTTCCCATACATTATTTGGATGTGGTGCCGCCTGGGCTGTGGGCTGCGCGGTTACCGATAGCAGAACTCGCTTCGATTGCTAATTTGTTGGCATCGGTTTTGGGCTCTTATGATTATTTATGTTCATTTTACAGTTGTACATTTGAGCCGTGGAGTTCGCCTGTGACATACGCTTGATCTATGACGTGTCGTGTGGGAGTTTAATGCCGCACGACAGCTAAAGATTGCATGGGCGCGGACTCGTTCAAGCGCGCTACGTATCGAATTTAGATAAAGTAAAAAGCGCGTTTGGAGCACCCATGCATAATAAACTTAGCTGGAGCCGGCATTTACTCCCACTAGACTAAGGAATCGTGAAAGCGTATGCCACAGACGTACACCGCGACTCAACTGTTCAACTGGCAAAATGTACACAAACTTCGAGCCCAAAATCGACGCCTAACAAATTCACGCAATCACAGCTAAATGTTTTGCTATCGGTAACCGCGCAGCCCACAGCCCAGGCGGCACCAGCATTATTCTATATGTGGGAAGTTTGAGTACAAAAGTATATTAATACAAAAAAGATGGCACATACCATTATCTAAAATGATATGTACCATCTTTTTATTTTCCGGCTCTTCTTCCATAGACAAATGTCGAAAAGTAAATAACCGATGCTATTATAACAATCATAGGTCCTGTTGCCACATTTGTGTAATATGACACTGCAAGTCCCACTATTCCCGAAAATACCGAGAACAGCACTGAAAAAAGATGATATTCTCTCATATTTGACGAAATATTTCTTGATGATGCTGCCGGGAGTATGAGCAGCGCATTTATTATAAGTATTCCTATCCATTTGATCGAAAGCATGACTATCAGTGCCACAAGCACGGCAAACAGATTGTCCATGAGTCTTACATGAATTCCCTTGCTTTTTGCCACAGTTCTGTGGATACAGATGGCATTTAGCTTATTAAAACCAAATATCCAGAATACAATAGTCACAACAAATATCGCTACCAGATATACGATCTCTTTGTGAGTGATGCTAAGCACATCTCCCACCAGTATGCTCGAGTATTTGCTGAAATTGCCACCCTTTGACAGTATCGCAAGACCTATAGCCACCGAGCATGATGAAAATACAGATATGATCGTATCCGTTGATGCCGTATTCATACTGCCTATCTTGTTAAGCAGTAACGCAAATATTATCGCAAATATGACCATTGATACCGATGTATCCGCCATGCCGCAGACTACTCCGACTGCTATTCCTGTCAGTGCTGAATGTCCGAGTGCATCAGAAAAATATGCCATTTTCTTGTTTACTATCATGGTTCCCATGATACCGAAAAGTGGTGTGATTATAAGCACTGCTATGAGTGCATTTCTCATAAAATCATAATCTAACCAGGAGGTAACATTCATTTTTTATCCTCCTCTCTCACCCAGGATTCCTCTCCTGTGTAAAATATTTTCTCAAATTCCTTGCTCTCGTACACTTCTTTTACAGTTCCCTGCTTTACAACAGTTTTATCGAGAAGTACTACGTGATCAGCATATTTTGCCACATAATCGAGATCATGTGATATAAGTATTATCGCAAGATCATAGTTCTTTTTCAGGTAATCCATGGTCTTGTAAAAAAGTTCCATACCATTCTGATCTATTCCGGAAACAGGCTCATCCAAAAGAAGCAGGTTCGGTTCATCCATTATCGCCATCGACAGAAGTACTCTCTGAAGCTGTCCGCCTGACAGGTTGCACACCTGTTTATCTATCAGGTCTTCAGCCTCAAAAATTTCCAGATTTTCCCGTATCTTCTGCTCTATTTTCTTACTCTTTGGCAAAAATACAGGATAATTGTACTGATAGCTTGCGATCAGGTCATACACACTGACCGGTGTATTTTTCTCTATATTGATGGACTGTGGTACATAGCCGATCTTTAGCTTTGCCATGTGTCCATCCTTTGTGTCCTTGAACTCGATAGTTCCCGTATGTGGGATATCGCCGAGTATTGCCTTTATCAGCGTGGATTTGCCTGCACCGTTTTGTCCTATTATTACATTGAACGAACCGCAGTGTATGTGCATGTTTACATCATGCAGTGCAATCTGATCTGCAAACTGCACACCAAGATTATTAATTTTTATGCAATGAAAGCCGCATGGCTCTATAATTTTTCGCATGTTTTCTCCGTATATCAACTATTTGGTAACTACTACACACATTATTTTGAAAAAGCATTCCTAAGAAGCTCTATATTATTCTCCATGCCTTCTATATAGCTGTCCTTGTCATAATCGCCACGGTTTAAAGGATCGATATAAACTACATTTACATCAGTCTCACGCGACACGGTATCACCCATGTCTTTTCCGTACAGTTCCTCGGCAAGTATCACAGATACACCATCATTATTTATGGCATTTATCACATCCCTGACCTCTCCGGCACTGACAGAGCGCTCCTCATCAAGATCAAGAAGATAGCATACATTCATTCCGAGATCATCTGCCACATATGCATATGCCTCATGGAAAATAATTATATCTTTTCCTGCTGTAAGCTCCTTTAATGACTGCTGCTCTTTCTCTAATTTTGCAAGCTTTCCGTCATATTCTTTTGCATTTGCATCGTACAGGTCAGCGTGCATTGGATCTTCATTGGCAAGCTCCTCTGCTATTGTCGATACCATGGTGCGGTATCTGCTCACACTCATCCATGCATGCGCATTTTCATCGCTATGGTCATGATTGTGACCATCTGTTTCCTCGCTATCATCATCATGATCGTGGTCATGTCCGTCTGCTTCTCCACTGTCTATATCATCCTCCGCAAGAAGTGACACTTTCTCACACGCTTCCACAACATCAAGTTTTGGATATGCTGCGGCAACGTCTGACATAAATGTCTCTATCCCACCACCATTGATGATAAACATATCTGCTGTAGATAAGAGCTTCATATCCTCCGGTGTGAGCTGGAAATCATGCAGACAGCCTGTCTGCGGCTCGCTTAGATTTTTAAGTTTTACACCATCCACACCATCTGTTATGTTAAGCGCAGCTATATACATGGGATAAAATGACGTTACCACTGTAAACTGATCATTTTCTCCGTCAGCAGTCTTATCTATTGCACGCTCATATGCCATTACAAGAAGTGTACATACTATTATGATGCACAAAAACATAATAGCTACAAATCTACATTTACTTTTCATATATACTACCCTTTGTGTGCTTTTTTCTTAGCTTTCTCTCTGCGCTCTTTTGTCTTTTTAGCAACAGGCTTTCCGCTCTTTTTCCAGCGCTGTTTTTTTGCCGTCTCTCCCCCAGCTTTTGATGCAGCCTTACGCATAATCTGTGCTCTTGCCGCCTCTTTTTTTGCCTCGCGCTTTGCCTCTTCCTCCTGCTTCATAGTAAGAAGTGTCTCCTCGTCAAATACGAGTGAATCTATAAGATCCCAGATCTCGTCCCTGCCTTCTTTGGACATAGACGAAAACGGCATGACTACCGTGCCCGGCTCCACATTAAGCACTTCCTTAATGGTCTTTACATGGGCTGTAATCTGGCTTTTTTTCAATTTATCTGATTTCGTGGCAATGATGATCGGTGCAAAACCCTGATTTACCATCCAGTCATACATCATGATATCATTGTCCGATGGCTCATGCCTTATATCTATCAGGAGGAAAACCGCCTGAAGCTTCTTTGAGGTGTGCAGATAATTCTCGATCATCTGTCCCCATTTTGCTTTTATCTCCACATTTGCATTGGCATAGCCATACCCCGGCAGATCGACCAGATACATTGCGTTATTTACATTGTAAAAATTGATTGTCTGTGTCTTGCCGGGCTGTGAAGAGATCCTGGCAAGTGATTTTCTGTTCATAAGTGCATTGATAAGTGAGGATTTACCGACATTTGATTTGCCGGCAAAAGCCACCTCATTGTACTCATTGTCAGGGATCGTGCTTGTGATGCCGCACACAGTCTCTAAGTTTACACTTTTAATTACCATAATCTCTTCCTCTTAATAAATAATATTACTGTTCATGCCGTATCTACACAAATGCGATCTTCTCCACCTGTGCAAATTTCTCAACCGGCACAATCTCCATGCCGTCTGTTATCTCCTTTGAGATCTCCTCGAGATCCTTTTCATTATCTTTTGGAATACATACTGTTTTTATTCCGATATTTTTCGCTGCAAGCAGCTTTTCCTTCAATCCTCCTATCGGAAGCACCCTGCCTCGCAGTGTTATCTCTCCGGTCATCGCCACATCAGCTCTGACAGGCTTTTCTATTATAGCTGAAAGCATGGCTGTTGCCATGGTTATTCCTGCTGATGGACCATCCTTTGGTACAGCTCCCTCCGGAATATGTATGTGAATGTCATGCTTTGTGTAAAAATCAGGCTCAATTCCATAACTGCCGCTTATAGAGCGGATATAGCTGAATCCCGCCTGCGCAGACTCTTTCATGACATCCCCGAGCTTTCCGGTAAGTGCAAGCTCGCCCTTGCCCGGAAGTACATTAACTTCTACTTCTAAAGTGACACCGCCAACACTTGTCCATGCCAGTCCTCTTACGATTCCGACATCAGCCTTGTCATTTCTCTTCTCCAGGCTGTACTTTGGATTGCCAAGATATGACTTTAAGTTGGTCTTTGTGATCTTTACAGCAGTCTCCTTACCCTGATAGATTTCTCTGGCAGCCTTGCGGCATACCTTACCGAGTGTTCTCTCAAGGCTTCTTACTCCTGCCTCTCTGGTATAAAGTCTTATGATATCCTTTAAGGCACTGTCCGTGATAGTAAGCTGCTTTTCTTTTAGTCCGTTTTTGCTCTTTTGCTTTTCTACGAGATGCTCTTTTGCTATATGGAATTTCTCATTTTCAGTATAGCTTGATACCTCTATAAGCTCCATACGATCAAGCAATGGCTTTGGAATGCCAGAAACCTCATTTGCTGTTGCGATAAAGAGCACATCTGACAGATCAACCGGCATCTCTATATAGTGATCCCTGAATTTGCAGTTCTGCTCTCCGTCAAGCACCTCAAGAAGTGCTGCCGATGTATCTCCCTTGTAATCGCTACTGACCTTGTCTATCTCGTCAAGCAGCATGAGCGGATTGGAAACACCTGCCGTGCGAAGTCCGTTTACGATACGTCCCGGCATAGCTCCGATGTAAGTCTTTCTGTGACCACGAATCTCAGCCTCATCGCGCACACCGCCTAAAGAAATACGTACATATTTCTTCTCGAGTGCTGATGCGATTGAGCGGGCAATACTTGTCTTTCCTGTTCCCGGAGGACCTACAAGACATATGATAGGGCTTTCTCCCTTGCTTGTCAGATTTCTGACTGCAAGAAACTCAAGCACACGCTCTTTTACATCCTTTAATCCGTAATGGTCATCATCAAGTACCTGCTGTGCGTGATCTAAATCCCTGTTGTCCACGGATTTCATATTCCACGGCATATCAAGAACTGTCTCAATATATCCACGCTCTACAGTGCTTTCAGACGAGCTTCCACTCATATTTCTGAAACGTTTTATCTCTTTTTTAAGTTTTTCCTTTACATAATCAGGTGCATCAAGCTCATTCATACGTTTTTCGTACTCATCAGCTTCCGAATCTGCATCATCGCCAAGTTCCTCGCGGATCACGCCCATCTGTTCTCTAAGAACATACTCCTTTTGATGTTTGTCCACGCGTGTTTTAACCTTTTTTTGCAAGTCATTTTTTATGGAAATAACATCGACCTGACTAAGAAGCAACGCTACAAGTACCTGATATCTTTCACTTATATCCTCAGCCTCGAGCACTTCCTGTTTCTGCTCATATGAAACAGGCAGATTGTTGGTTACATAATCTATGAGCTTTTCAAGATCATCGTATTTGTCAATCTGGCGTATAAGCTCCTTGCTCATCTTGCCGATCACTGCCGCATATCTATGAAATGCTTCCTTTACTCCCATGATCATAGCCTGCTGCATATCATCAGGAAGCAGATATGTGTTGCCCTCAAAATAGCATATCTTTGCCTCAAGATACTCCTCATGTCTGGTAAAGCCAAGCAATTTTGCCCGGCTTTGTCCATCTACCAATATTCTTACTATATCATTTTGCAGTTTAACTACCTGCTTTATTTCAGCCACGATCCCCATTGGATAAAGGTCTTCTACCGCCGGATCATCTTTTTCTATATCACGCTGTGTCACAAGAAATATCTTCTGATCCTGCTGCATGGCTTCTTCTATTGCTTTAAGCGATTTGTCACGGCTTATGTCGAAATGAGCTATCATTCCCGGCAGTATAGTCAGACCTCTTAAAGCTACCGCAGGCATATAAAATGTCTGTTCTTCCACTTGTTTCTCCTATGTTGTCCTTTTATGAAGCCTGCTCCTCGATATAAGCCTCAGGAACACACTCTCCGTCAAGCTGTAAATTCTTTTCTACTGTCTCTTTGTCGATTTCACATCTGCTGATGCTCTTGTCAGAAGGGATGCGATACATCAGGTCGAGCATAACAGCCTCCATGATGGCACGAAGTCCTCTGGCTCCTGTCTTTCTCTCAAGTGCTTTGTCCGCAATAGCCTCAACAGCATCATCAGAAAACTCAAGTCCTACTCCGTCAAGTTCAAACAGCTTTGTGTATTGCTTGATAAGAGAGTTCTTCGGCTCTTTTAAGATACGGATAAGTGCCTCTCTGTCAAGTGCCTCAAGTGAAACTGTGATAGGCACACGTCCGATAAACTCAGGGATCAGACCAAACTTGACGAAATCCTGTGGAAGCGCATGCTTAAATGCCTCTCCTACGTTAAGCTCTGTCTTTGATTTTACATCTGAGTTGAAACCGATAGATGATGTGTCCATACGGCTGTCAATGATCTTCTCCAATCCGTCAAATGCCCCACCGCATATGAAAAGGATATTTGTGGTGTCAATAGGTATAAGTTCCTGCTGTGGATGTTTTCTGCCTCCCTGTGGCGGAACTGATGCCACAGTACCCTCAAGTATCTTGAGAAGTGCCTGCTGTACGCCCTCACCTGATACATCTCTGGTGATGGATACATTTTCTGATTTCTTTGTGATCTTGTCGATCTCATCTATATATATGATACCGTGCTCTGCACGCTCTATGTCATAATCCGCTGCCTGGATGAGCTTTAAGAGAATATTCTCAACGTCCTCACCTACATATCCTGCCTCTGTCAGTGTTGTAGCATCTGCTATGGCAAATGGTACATTTATCACTCTTGCAAGTGTCTGTGCAAGAAGTGTCTTTCCTGATCCTGTAGGTCCGAGCATGAGGATGTTACTCTTCTGAAGCTCTACGTCAGAGGTATCTCCTGCGAGTACTCTCTTGTAGTGATTGTATACAGCTACTGAAAGTACCTTTTTTGCCTGATCCTGTCCGATAACATAATCATCCAAAAATGACTTTAACTCTTCCGGTGTAAGAAGATTGATATCATCCTTTGCAGAGGTGTTGTCACCACCGCGTCCGTCTACTGCCTCCTCCTCGAGGATCTCGGCACAAATATCTATACACTCATCACAGATAAATGCTCCGTTTGGTCCTGAGATCAAGCGGGTTACCTGTTCCTGGGTTTTCCCACAGAACGAGCAGCGAATCTTTCCGTCGTTTTTTCCTGCCATTTCTAACTCCTTTTAATATACTGCTTGAGGGCATCCCTGACGGGGTACCCTCTTTTTATAACTTTGTAAAAATTATCTGTTTGTTATTACACTGTCAATAAGACCATACTCTGCTGCTTCCTGTGCTGACATGTAGTTGTCACGCTCTGTGTCTGCTGCGATAGTCTCGTACGGCTTTCCTGTGTTTGCAGCTAAGATCTCATTTAATCTCTTCTTTGTCTTTAAGATATTCTCTGCTGCGATCTGAATCTCTGTAGCCTGACCTTTTGCTCCGCCTGATGGCTGATGGATCATGATCTCAGCATTAGGAAGTGCATATCTTTTGCCCTTTGCTCCGCCTGCTAAGAGGAATGCTCCCATGCTGGCTGCAAGTCCGATGCAGATTGTAGATACATCACACTTGATGTACTGCATTGTATCGTAGATAGCAAGTCCTGCTGTAACCATTCCACCCGGTGAGTTGATGTAAAGGTGGATATCTTTATTTGGATCCTCTGACTCAAGGAATAAAAGCTGGGCAACAACAAGGCTTGCTGTTGTCTCGTTTACTTCCTCTCCGAGGAATATGATACGGTCTTTTAATAATCTGGAGTAAATGTCGTAATTGCGTTCTCCTCTGCTGGTCTGTTCAATGACATATGGTACTAAACTCATATTAAAATGCCTCCTTTATAAAAGTTCAAAAGACCGGCCCAGAATAAGGTTTCTGAGCCAGTCCATCAAATTTTGAATTCACAAAATCTTTATTCTTCTGTAGACTCTTCAGCGTCTGCTTTTTTCTTTGCTTTAGCGCGCTCTTTAACATTTTCCATGATAAGATCTACAGCCTTTGTGATAGCAAGGTCTTTCTTCATAGACTCTTTCTCTGAATCTCCCATGTACTCTTTGAGCTTATCAGCTTCCATTCCGTAAGCCTTAGCCATCTTCTCTACCTCTGCATCGATATCTGCATCAGTGACCTCGATATTCTCCTCTTTGGCAATCTGCTCAAGAACAAGGCTGCTCTGGATTCGTGTTGTAGCCTCTGGACGAACCTGCTCTTTAAGCTGATCTACTGTCATGCCAGAGAACTGTAAGTACTGCTCCATTGTAAGACCGCTCTGTGCAATTCTCTGAGCGAACTCCTCAACCATTGTCTCGCACTGTGTATCGATCATTGCCTCTGGAAGATCCATCTTTGACTTGTCGATGATCTTCTGGATAGCCTCATCCTCTTTTGTCTTCTTAGCTTCGTTCTCTTTTTTCTCTGTGAGGTTCTTCTTGATTTCCTCTTTGTACTCAGCTAATGTATCAACGCCTGCTGCATCCTGAGCGAACTCATCATCAAGCTCTGGAAGCTCTTTTGTTTTGATCTCGTTGATCTTTACTTTGAATGTTGCAGGTTTTCCTGCAAGATCAGCTGCCTGATACTGCTCTGGGAATGTTACGTTAACATCAACTTCATCTCCAGTATTCTTTCCAACTAACTGATCCTCAAATGTATCGATGAATGTGTGTGATCCGATCTCTAATGGATGATTCTCACCTTTTCCACCTTCAAAAGCTACTCCGTCAACAAATCCCTCGAAGTCGATAACTGCTGTATCTCCCTCAGCTACTGGGCGATCTGTAACTGTAACTGTTCTTGCATTTTTATTTCTCTGGTTCTCAAGCTCAGTCTCAATCTCTTCATCTGTAACAGTTGTGTCGATCTTTGTAACTGTAACGCCCATATATTTTCCAAGAGTAACCTCTGGTCTAACTGCAACTTCTGCTGTATAAATAAAAGGCTGTCCTTTCTCGATCTGAGTAACTTCAACAGTAGGACGTGATACAACATCAACACCGCTCTCATCTACAGCGCCTGCATATGTCTGCTGCATAAGGATGTTTGCTGCGTCCTCGTAAAATACACCAGCTCCATACATTTTCTCGATCATAGCTCTTGGCACTTTTCCTTTACGGAATCCAGGTACACTAATCTGTCCTTTCTGCTTTTTATAAGCAGAGTCTAATGCTTTCTCTAATTCCTCAGCAGCAACCTCAATAGTAAGTTTTGCCATATTGTGCTCTAAATTCTCAACCTGTACACTCATGTCAATCGTTATCCTCCTTAATATATATGAATGGTATGTACATCAAAATGTAGTATCCGGGATTGTCTCTTTCTATACTTTCAAACCCAGTCATTGCATGATTATATCACATAAAATCAAGTATTTCCAGTACTTTTTATTGATTTCCCAGTGTTTTTGTGTTCTTTTTAAATTTTTACATTTAATAAACCAGTCCCTGGCGAATATGATCTACAGCTTCATCGTCTTTAAAGTATCTGACTATCTCAAGCGCAAAAGGAATAGCAGTTCCCAGTCCTCTGCTTGTGATCACATTTCCATCTACCACTACCGGCTGTTCTAACCAGTTTGCTCCAAGCAGCTTCTCCTCAAATCCAGGATGACAGGTTGCATTTTTACCCTCAAGTATATGATTTTCTCCAAGCACACTAGGGGCAGCACAGATTGCTGCTACAAGTTTTCCCTCTGCCGCAAACTTTTTGATCGTTGCAACTACCGTTTCGTCGGCTCCAAGATTTAGCGTTCCAGGCATACCACCAGGAAGTACAATTCCATCAAGACTGTCATAGTCCGCCTGATCTTTTGTTGTATCTGCCTTAAATATTACATTGTGTGAGCTTGTTACTTCTGTCTTATCAGTGATAGAGATCATCTCTATCTCCATTTTCGCTCTTCTTACTATATCTACAACGGTAAGTCCTTCTATCTCCTCACAGCCGTCTGCCATAAAAATTCCTATTTTACTCATCTGCTTTTCTCCTTTTCTCTTATATATATGCCTTTAATCGACTTGAATTACAAAACACAAGCAATTATAATTTAATTATCACTCTTGAAAGGAAATAATACACTATGGAAATCGAAAGAAAATATCTTTTAAAACAGATACCATCTGATCTAGATAAATACGAGAGCAAGAAAATTGCTCAGGGTTATCTGTGTACATCCCCTGTTGTTCGTGTACGACGTTCAAATGATGACTGCTACATAACCTACAAAGGCTCAGGTCTTATGGTAAGGGAGGAATATAATCTCCCACTTACCAAGGAAGCCTATGACCATCTTGTCAAAAAAACAGACGGCCGCCTTATAGAAAAGACACGCTATCTCATTCCTCTTGATGGTGGACTTACTGCCGAGCTTGATATATTTGAAAATGATCTTGCTCCACTTACTCTTGTAGAGGTCGAGTTTGACTCAGTAGAAGCAGCCGATTCATTTGCTGCGCCTGAATGGTTCGGTGAAGACGTCACCAAGTCAGGCAAATATCACAACAGTTATCTGAGCCGATTTGAAAATTCGTAATACTGTCGTGTTTTTATAATATTCTTTAAATCATCATAACGTTTTCCCATTGGACCTTCAGGAATGACAACATCCATGACTACAGCTATATCATCTATCAGTCTGTCAGTTATAGTATCTCTCATAGATACTAGGATGTTGTATTTTTCCTCGAATGTATCCGCATCTAAAAATTCCATCAGATGTGGGTCCGGTGTCTGTTCGTCATATAATACGCTGTTTTGTGTCATATCTTTTGCAGGCTTCTTCGCAACATCTTCCTTTGCTTTTTCCTGACTATCGCCCGGTTTTACCTTTTCAAATCTGTATTTCTGCGTCACATCAGGATATTTTTCGTGATCCACCTCACTTACGAACATATCAAGCGGTCTGGCATATATTCCGAAGTCATCGTATAATGCCTGATAAATTACCAGTTTTTCCCTTGTTTCAGAATGTGTGGCAACTGCGACTATCTGGTATATCTTATTTTTGAAATGTCTGTAAAATTCTCCCGGTTTTGGTGTTCTGTCCATTATTTATGCCTCTTTTCTTTTATAGTTAGAAGTTATTGTAACTATTCAGTACAGAAATATGCGGTACCGCATATTTCGTAAGAAAAAGTATA
>CAVICC010000042.1:0-24324 GCA_963641405.1 bacterium
TATACTTTTTCTTACGAAATATGCGGTACCGCATATTTCTGTACTGAATAGTTACATCTATTCAATATCTCTCAATGTATTCTTTAGCATGATAAGCTTATCCCTGTACTCTGCTGCCGCCTCGAAATTAAGCTCTGCTGCTGCTTTCTTCATCTTCTTCTGAACATCTGCGATGTACTTCTCAAGCTCTTTTTTGCTCATAGACTCAGGATCTTTTGACATAGACATCTCATCTGCCGCAACCTTCTTGGATATTGCGATGAGGTCACGCACTGATTTCTGGATGGTCTGAGGTGTAATGCCATGCGCCTCATTGTACTCCTGCTGCACCTTTCTACGACGCTTTGTTTCATCTATGGCTACCCTCATAGAATCCGTGATCTTGTCTGCATACATGATAACATGACCCTCGCTGTTTCGGGCTGCACGGCCTATGGTCTGTATAAGTGAAGTCTCAGACCTTAAGAAGCCCTCTTTATCAGCATCAAGTATCGCAACGAGCGTGATCTCAGGGATATCAAGTCCTTCTCGAAGTAGGTTGATGCCGACAAGCACGTCAAACACATCAAGCCGCAGATCCCTGATGATCTCAGATCTCTCAAGCGTATCTATATCCGAATGCAGGTATTTCACCCTGATGCCAAGCTCACTCATGTAATTGGTCAGATCCTCTGCCATACGCTTTGTAAGCGTAGTGATAAGTATCTTGTGATGGTTGGCAGTCTCCTTATTCACCTCGGATATAAGGTCATCTATCTGTCCCTCCACCGGACGTACCGATATCTCTGGATCAAGAAGTCCTGTCGGTCGGATGATCTGCTCAACACGCAAAAGTTCATGTTCATTTTCGTAAACGTTTGGTGTAGCCGAAACGAAGAGCATCTGATCTATCTTGCCCTCAAATTCCTCAAAATTAAGTGGTCTGTTATCCAGTGCAGATGGAAGTCTGAAACCATAATCCACAAGTGTACTCTTTCTGGAGCGGTCTCCTGCATACATACCCCTGATCTGTGGTATCGTGATGTGCGACTCATCTACTATTACGAGAAAATCATCAGAGAAATAATCTATAAGTGTATCAGGCATTTCGCCCTCTGCCCTGCCGGCCAGATGTCGCGAATAGTTCTCAATGCCGCTGCAAAAACCTGTTTCCTTAAGCATTTCTATGTCAAAGTTTGTCCTTTCGGCAATCCTCTGTGCCTCAAGGAGCCGCCCCTCGCCCTTGAAATATTTAACGCGCTCCTCCATCTCCTTTTCAATGCGGTCACACGCCTCAAGTATCTTTTCCTGCGGCACAACATAATGGGAGGCTGGAAATACTGCCGCATGCTTAAGCTCTGACTTTATCTCTCCGGTCAGCACATCTATCTCTGTGATCCTGTCGATCTCATCTCCGAAAAACTCCACTCTGATAGCAGTATCCGTACTGTTCGCAGGGAAAATCTCCACTACATCTCCATGCACTCTGAATGTACCTCGCTTGAAATCCATGTCATTGCGCATATACTGCATGTCTATGAGTCCTTTGACTACATCATCGCGGTCAATCTCCATCCCTGGACGGACTGAAAGCATCATGTTCATATAGTCATCAGGACTTCCGATACCGTAAATACACGATACCGATGCCACGATGATGACATCTTTGCGCTCTGCCATTGCTGCTGTCGCAGACAATCGCAACTTATCTATCTCGTCATTGATAGATGAATCCTTGGCAATATATGTGTCGGACTGAGGGACATATGCCTCCGGCTGGTAATAATCGTAGTAGGAGACAAAGTACTCTACTGCATTTTCAGGGAAAAATTCCTTAAATTCAGAGTACAGTTGTCCTGCGAGGGTCTTATTATGACTTATGATAAGTGTAGGCTTATTAAGAGCTGCAATGACATTAGCCATGGTAAAGGTCTTGCCCGAACCCGTAACCCCTAGTAAAGTCTGGAACTGATTGCCTTCTTTAAACCCATCTACCAGAGCTTTTATCGCCTGTGGCTGGTCGCCTGTAGGCTCGTATGGGGCATGTAATTTGAACTCCATAATACCCTCTCCTTCCTGAAATTTATAGTAAAATTTGACCTCTATACGTCAAATGCTTGTTACTCTTACATACTCTGTAAATCCGAAATTATCTTCAAAGTAACAATTGAGTCACCAAATAGGAAATTGAAAATAATTGGAATATCTTGATTATATGTTTCCTAAATCATAAATACGGTTTTTACAAAATATTTCGTAACTGTTCAGTACCTTCACAGTTGCGAGCCGCAAGCGCATTAGAATCAGCTTCGCTGATGGGCGCTTGCTCCTACATAATATACTTTTTCTTACGAAATATGCGGTACCGCATATTCTGTACTGAATAGTTACAATATTTCTAAAAAAGACAAAGTCTATATTTTCATAGTATGCACTTATGTGCTTAATCTTACTACAAAAAAAAGACTTTGTCTATCTCTTCTAGAACATCTGTTCTCATTGTTTTTATATCAGCCTGTAATGTATCCACCTATATCGGGTGTTGTCTTGAAATTATTCTTGAGAAGTTGCTTGAACTGCAGGATTATCTGCCTGACTGCAAAAATAGGGCAAGAAATTAGAGCCATCCGAAGATGACTCTGCCTTTTAACTCTGTATACATTATTTATTCTATTTCACACGGCCACAACACTGCTTATATTTCTTTCCGCTGCCACATGGACATGGATCGTTAGGATAAACTTTTGCTGCTGCACGACGTTTTGGTGCGTTCTGTGCTGACTCGTCCTTGTTGGTTCCTGAAATCTTGGCTACTTGCTCACGCTCTACCTTCTGCTCTACCTGTACGTGATAAAGAAGTCTGACTGTATCCTCCTGTATAGCCGAGATCATGGCATCGAACATATCAAAACCTGTCATCTTGTACTCTACGATAGGATCTCTCTGTCCATATGCCTGTAATCCAATCCCCTGGCGAAGCTGTGCCATATCGTCGATATGATCCATCCATTTTCTATCGATCACACGAAGAAGTACAACTCTCTCAATTTCTCTGAACTGCTCAGGCTCAGGGAACTCTGTCTCCTTTGCCTCATATAACATAACCGCCTTTTCTTTTAAGTACTGCTTTAACTCTTTTGCATTCTTAATAGACTCAATGTCCTCTTTTGTAATAGGATCAAGAGGAATGATAGGAAGTACAAGCTCATTAAGTTCTACAAGATTCCAGTCCTGTCTGTCGATTTCCTCGGAAATGCATGTGTCTACAGCCTTTTCTACCTGCTCCTGGATCATCTTGAAGATCGAATCGCGCATGTTGTCTCCGTTTAACACCTTAAGACGCTCACCGTATATAATCTCTCTCTGATCATTGTCAACCTGATCGTACTCGAGGAGATTTTTCCGGATACCAAAGTTGTTTGCCTCGATCTTTTCCTGTGCTTTTTCGATCGCAGATGTAAGCATCTTGTGCTGTATCTGTTCTCCCTCAGGAACTCCGAGAGCATTGAATACTCCCATTAGACGCTCTGATCCGAAAAGTCTCATCAGATCATCCTCAAGTGAGATAAAAAACTGTGATTCACCTGGATCACCCTGACGTCCGGCACGTCCACGGAGCTGATTGTCGATACGTCTTGACTCATGACGCTCTGTACCGATAATCTTAAGACCTCCGGCTGCTTTTGACTCATCATCAAGCTTGATATCAGTACCACGACCAGCCATGTTGG
Source organism: bacterium (assembly GCA_963641405.1). Lineage (GTDB taxonomy): Bacteria > Bacillota > Clostridia > Lachnospirales > Lachnospiraceae > Roseburia. Next base: position 3,711 of record CAVICC010000042.1, read on the forward strand.
TAGCAATAGTAACTGCGCCATGTTCTCCGGCAAGTGCTACTATCTCGGCCTCCTGCTCGTGGAACTTGGCATTTAATACTGTATGCTTTATGCCTTCTCTCTTTAACATGCCACTGATAAGCTCCGATGTCTCGATAGTGATAGTACCAACGAGAACAGGCTGTTCCTTTTCATGCGCCTCTTTTACAGCCTCAACAACTGCTTTAAATTTCTCTTTCTTGGTAGCATATACGGCATCCTGAAGATCTATACGTGCTATTGGTCTGTTTGTAGGTATTTCCACAACATCCATGCCGTAAATATCCCGGAACTCTTTTTCCTCAGTAAGAGCAGTACCTGTCATACCTGATTTCTTGTCAAACTTATTAAAAAAGTTCTGGAATGTGATAGTGGCAAGTGTCTTGCTCTCCCTCTTTACCTTTACATGCTCTTTTGCCTCAATTGCCTGATGCAAACCATCAGAATAACGACGTCCCGGCATGATACGTCCTGTAAACTCATCTACAATAAGTACTTCGTCATCTTTTACAACGTAGTCCTGATCTCTGAACATGAGGTTGTGTGCGCGGAGTGCAAGTATGATATTGTGCTGGATCTCAAGATTCTCCGGATCAGCAAGGTTCTCGATATGGAAGAACTGCTCTACCTTTTTCACACCATCCTGTGTAAGGTTTACAACCTTGTCCTTTTCATTGACGATGAAATCTCCTGTCTCATCCTGTACGATACCCATAATGGCATCCATCTTTGAGTACTCAGGCACATCCTCGCCTCGTTTCATCTGTGTTGCAAGGATATCACATGCCTCATATAATCTGGTTGATTTTCCGCTCTGTCCTGAAATAATAAGAGGTGTACGCGCCTCATCAATAAGAACCGAATCGACCTCATCGATGATCGCATAGTGGAGCCCCCTCTGAACAAGCTGCTCCTTGTAGATGACCATGTTGTCACGAAGATAATCAAATCCGAGTTCGTTGTTGGTGATGTATGTAATGTCACAATTGTATGCCGCTCTACGCTCGTCATTGTCCATGCCACCGAGAACCACACCTACTGTAAGACCAAGAAACTCATGAACCTGTCCCATCCACTCTGAATCTCGCTTTGCCAGATAGTCATTGACTGTTACTATGCAGACACCTTTGCCCTCGAGTGCATTTAGATATGCAGGAAGAGTAGAAACGAGTGTCTTTCCTTCACCAGTACGCATCTCAGCGATACGTCCCTGGTGCAGGATGATACCACCGATAATCTGTACTTTGTAGTGCTCCATGCCAAGCACTCGCTTAGCTGCTTCTCTTACTGTAGCAAATGCCTCTGGGAGAATATCATCGAGTGTTGCTCCATCCTCCAGGCGCTTTTTGAATTCTCTTGTTTTATCTTTTAACTCTTCATCTGTAAGCTTGCACATTGTCTCCTGGTATGATTCAACCTTGTCGACAATAGGGTAAATTCTCTTAAGTTCCCTCTCACTGTGGGTACCAAAGATTTTCGTTAATGCGCTCATATTTGTCTCCTATTACTTCAAATTGCCTATAAACAGGCTCACAATAGTGTTATTGTATCACTTTGCATAGATTTAAACAACCATAAGACATGAATGTTTTGTAAACATTTTATAAATACCAGAAATTCTACCCATAAAAAAAGGGGTTCCAATACAGAACCCCAAGTTACAAATTATTCTATTTATTCTGAGCCTCATAAGCCTCGCGGCATGCTTTTGCAAGCTGGTCGCCACATGAAGTGTTCTTAAATCCACATTTAATTCCGCCTATTTTTTCCTCCACCTGGGCTACTGTGAGTCCCTCTACGAGTTTTGGAATAGCTTTTAAGTTTCCGTTACAGCCTCCTGTGAATTTAACATTGTGAACTACATCTCCGTCGAGATCAAGTTCTATTTCTGTGGAACAAGTTCCTTTTGTTTTGTAAATATATGACATATTTTATCCTCCCGTGTGTTTATATTATAGTGCAAGATATGCTACTTCAAAATCCCGGCACATTACTACAATGTACCGGGATTTATATTTCATTATAACTGTGTCTCTACAAAGATATCGTAGATTGCCTTGATCGCTTTGTCAAAATCATCATTGCTGACACCTATGATAATATTAAGCTCTGATGAACCCTGATCGATCATACGGACATTGATATTGGCATGTGCAAGTGCTGAGAAAATCCTACCTGCTGTACCGCGTGTTGATCTCATACCACGTCCAACGACTGCAATAAGTCCAAGATCTGACTCAAGATCAATGATGTCCGGATGCGCAAGACGTCTGATAGAGCTGATAACCTGTTGCTCTTTTCCCTCGAACTCAGCCTGATGTACAAATACCGTCATAGTATCGATACCTGATGGCATATGCTCTATAGAAATTCCATTCTCCTCAAAAGCCTGGAGAGCCTTTCTACAGAAACCTACTTCTGAATTCATCTTGTCTTTGTCGATATTTACTGCAACAAAGCCCTTTTTGCCTGCGATACCTGTGATAGTATAATCAGGCTTCTGGCAAGTGCTCTCAACAATGAGTGTACCAGGTGCCTGCGGATCGTTAGTATTTCTGATATTGATAGGAATGCCAGCTTTTCTTACTGGGAAAACTGCATCCTCGTGGAGCACTGAAGCGCCCATATAGGAAAGCTCGCGAAGCTCTCTGTATGTTATAACCTTGATAGGCTGTGGATCATCGATGATTCTTGGATCTGCTACAAGACAACCTGAAACATCCGTCCAGTTCTCATACATGCTGGCGTGACATGCTTTTGCAACGATAGAACCAGTGATATCTGATCCACCTCTTGAGAATGTGACAACCTTTCCGTCAGGTCCTGCTCCGTAGAAACCAGGTATTACCGCATTCTCACACTGCTCTAATTTCTTTGAAAGGATCTTGTCTGTCTTTTCAGGATCAAAATCTCCGTTCTCATCAAAGAATATGACTGTAGCTGAATCTATAAACTCATATCCGAGATAATTTGCCATGATGATTCCATTTAAATATTCACCACGCGAAGCTGCATAGTCAACTCCTGCTTTTGCCTTGAAATTCTCTGTTATCGTCTTGAACTCATCATCTAATGCAAGTTTTAAGTGAAGACCATTGATGATAGAATCATATCTATCCTTGATCTTCATGAGCATTACCCTAAAATCCTGATCGTTCTCAGCCAGATCATAACATGCATAAAGCATATCCGTAACCTTTGTATCTTTGGAATTTCTTTTTCCAGGTGCGCTTGGCACTACATATTTTCTTGACTCATCGCCTCTGATGATGTCACCAACTTTTGCAAACTGCTCTGCACTTGCGAGCGAGCTGCCACCGAACTTTACAACCTTAACCATTGAATTGTGCTCCTCTTTTACTGTATATTGGGTTATTATACAGCTATTTAAAAGGGTTCGTCAATACTCAATATAATCAACATCCAGGTCCATAATATCGTTTTCTTTATCGAATGTGATGATACCATACGAAGGCATATCTCCCCACTGTGGAGATCCTATGCTGCCCGGATTCATCATCGCAAGACCATTATGCTTATTATAATAGAGCTTATGTGTATGTCCAAAAAGCGCCAGATCTGCACCAACATCCTTTGCATGAAGTTCAAGATGCAGATATGACATCTTTACGCCATATGTGTGTCCATGGCATATAAGCACTTTGTATCCGTCTATATCCAAAAGTCGCTCTGTATCCCCCTGTGAAAAATCACAATTTCCCGGCACATTCACCATAGTAATATGAGGAAACTCATTTCTAAGGGCATCCGCATCCACCACACAGTCTCCCAGATGCAGTATCATATCAGGCTCCTCGCGGGCAACCGCCCTTACCATATTACCCACATTCCCGTGGGAATCACTTAAGACCAAAACTCTCTTCATCTGCATACTCTCCTAATATCTATATCAAAAAAACTCCTGTCGTCGGCATCCTCGCCAATACAGAAGTTTTATTGTTATTTTTGTATATTATATGTTATTTTAACAGAACCGGCAACCCCTATGCCAGTCTTTTCCATTGCTTACTGCATTTATAATAAGAATAGAACATGCATTTTTCTGCCTGATCACATCTGACCGGTGCACTCTCTATATTACACTGGCAATTTACAATCGCATCTGCCTTTCCCTTACATGAACCTTTGATCATTACATCGTCTAATACTTCGTCTGACATTTTCAATCTCCTCATATAATACTCTTTATGCTATGTTTTGTTCGCAACAATTGGCATTATACAATATATTGTGTTTTGATTCCATATGGCATTTCTAACAAAACAAATGATTTTTTATGTCAAATTTTTCACTTGACGAAAACGGCACTACATGTTCAATCCCAAAAATCAAGGACATCAGCATAATACACTTTAAGAGTGTCATAAGATGCATTAAATATTTCATGTTTCGCATTCGGATATTTTTTCAAGGTGCCTTTTTCAAGCTTTGAAATGAATGATTCCTGAGCCTTATTTGACACGAGCGTATCCATTCCAGCCTGACATAAAAGCACCGGAATTTTAATCACGGAAGCATTTGCCTTTACAAATTTAGAAGCCTTTCTTCCTGCCCTGCCCCACGCGTACGTACCACCATTTGTGCAATAATGCTCGTCCTTAGCCTTACAGTGATACATAAAGTCATAACGCACCTTTGAAAGTGAACAGCTGGACTCAAAATCATACTCATCCGTGTACTGTCCCTGCCCCGGCATATATTTGTCCTTCCATCCCAAAATCCTTGAAACAGCAAAGAGAGACTCAACAACAAAGTTTGAATAATCGCCATAAAGCATCTCGATCATCGGGCTTGAGAGCACTGCCTTTTTAAACACATCAGGATGTTTTTCAAGATACATAGCAGCTATTGCGCCTCCCATGGAATGGCCAAACAGATAAAGCGGATGAAATGCTTCTTTTTTTGCAACAATTTCACGGATAAAAATGTCAAGGTCGCTCACGTAGTCATTAAAATCATCTACCGTGACCATACTCATATCCTTAACTCTTCTGTCAGAATATCCATGGCCCCTGTGCTCTACCATATATACAGAATATCCTGCATTAAAAAAATAATATATCATCTCATAATATTTCGGCATGCACTCTGTAAATCCGTGTGATATAACGATCGCAGCCTTCGGTGCTGGTGTAGAGACATATCCGTAATGGACTCGTGTTCCATCCGCTCCTGTGACATATCCCTCCTCTAAATTCAGCCTGATAAAAGGCAAAATCTTTTTTGTTAAATTCTCATTATAGTTTTCTTCTGAAAAAATCATATTCTCCCCCATTACATCTCCAGTCTGTCTATCAGATTAAGGTCGTATTTTTTTACTATTTCAAGAGCCTTTTCATAGCTTGCCACGTCACATATATTGTCCACACAGTGAGCATCCAGTCCAAGTATGACTTTATTTCCTATATCATGCGGAATCTTCCAGAAACGCTCTGTTGGATAATGCTTATGCTGGCTTATCCCAAGTATATTGATTTCCAGTGGTATGTCCAGATCCTTAAGCGCCTTGCACAGACGTGTCATCTCCCAGTCGTATACCGAATCCATCCCCTGATAATTGATCAGGTCCGGATGCGCCAGATATTTGTAACTTCCTGTCTCCATCCCCTGTATAACAGTATCAACATATTCACGGATACGGCTTTCATCATCTGTCAGTGTGCCAGTATAAGGACCATTTTCTTCAGATTTCAAAAAATGCTGTCCCATAATCATATAATCACAGCCCAATCTGTAGAACATAGCCATCTGCTCCTGATAAAACTCCGGTATATACTCAGCTTCAAATCCTACATATAGTTTAATATCTGATGCATACTCCTGTCCAAGCTGTCTTATTGTGTCAACATATCCCGGTGCCTGATCCATCGTCATTCTGATCCCCGACACATAACCATCCTTAAATGGACACGGAACATGATCCGCGAAACCAAGCTCCGTAATCCCCATCTTGATCGCAGCCTCAACAAACTCCCTCTCGGTACCGCTCGCATGCTGGCATCTGTAGGTGTGCGTATGGTAATTAGCCCTCAAAAAATCACTCATTTTATACCTCTATTTTGGAAACTATATAAGTTTTTTTAGTTTATTTTACCCAAAAATCCAAATTTAAAAATCCTGGTTTTTATTGTAAACAAGCCGATTTTACCACTTTTTCGACAAATTTACAATCCCATTAATAGCGTCTGGTCAGACCAGATTTGCTTCAAAATGGAAACTAGTACGGATTTACCATTTTTCATCTTGTAAATAGTTTATAATCCGTTTATAATTACTTTATAATTATAAATTATTACTACCTATAAGTTAATTTTATAACGTTTAATTTATGCTTGTAATAATTGTAAACCAGCTCGAACTGCACACACCATATACTGTGTGCCACACCGGCATCCAAAACCTATATGTGTGCAGTTCGAGCGTCATCTAAAACAACAAAGGAGGAGAGTTTATGCTTTTTCAAGTCAACTCAATGAATCAGATCATCGGCTGGATCATCGTTTTTGCAGCCCTTGTGATCTGTAACGAACTGGCAAGACGCACAAAGCTTGGTGGAATCTTCTTTTTCCTGATTCTTCCTGCAGCTCTTACAGTTTACTTTATCGCCATTGCAGTAGCCGCCGGAAGCGGAGCTGACTGGGCACTCAAAAACGATACATATCTTTACATGAATGGATGGTTCCATTATGCAAAGCTATACGCAGCAACTGCAGGATGTATCGGTTTTATGATGATAAAATATGGATGGGGAATCGGAAAATGCGACTGGTTTAAGCCTTTTCCATTTATCATCGTTGCAATCAATATCCTTATCGCTGTAGGCTCTGATTTTGAGTCAGCCATCAAAGGTGCAAACGCTGTAGGCGGATGGTGGAAATCTACCGAGGACGTATGGCTCAACGGTGGATGGTGGAACTGGGTAAATGGTATTGCCGGAATCCTTAACATCTTCTGTATGACTGGCTGGTGGGGAATCTACCACTCAAAGGACAAAAACAAGCAGGATATGCTCTGGCCTGATATGACAGTATGGTTTATAGTTGCATACGATATCTGGAACTTTACATATACCTACAACAATCTGCCAACACATACATGGTACTGCGGTCTTGCACTGCTTCTTGCTCCTACATTTGCAAACGCTCTGTGGAACAAGGGTGGATGGATTCAGAACCGTGCTAACACACTGGCTCTGTGGTGTATGTTCGCGCAGGTATTTCCATTGTTCCAGATTGACACAAAATTCTCTATACTTCCGGTACTCTATGAGAATATTGATGCCAAGACAGGTATGGATCTTGCCAAGATGTCTGATCTCGGAAATACAGTTGCCAACACAAAAGTTCAGGGATTCATCTCAATTCTTGCTCTTGGTGCAAATGTTATTTGCCTTGCAGTTATTATCAAACGTTCTCTTGAGCAGAAGAAGAACCCTTATAAAGAAGATATCTGGGTTGGAACAAGAGATTACGAGGAAGCTATGGCAAGAGCTGACAGATAACGAATATCTTAACCAACATAATATTTTTAACAGATTACCGCATCGGATTTTCAGCTATCCGATGCGGTTTTTATATTGCCTTATGGAACTTTTGTCACTATGAAACGTTGTACATATGTGCTATAATCGTTACTGATTATTAACTACCTCAAACTTTCCACATATAGAATGTTGATGGTGCCGTCTGGGATGTGGGAAGTTTGAATAAATAATATTTATATTTGGAGGACGAAATGTTCAAGAAAGAAGAGGCTCCTTCACAAGGTCTTAAGATAATTATCGTAGGCTGTGGCAAAGTAGGCCGCACCCTTATCGAACAGCTAAGACGCGAAGGACACGACATCACCATAGTCGACAAAAACAGAGAACAGATTTCCCAGTTGTCAAATATCTACGATGTTATGGGAATAGTTGGAAACGGAGCCAGCTACAAAATTCAAAAAGAAGCCGGAATTAAAACAGCCGATCTGATAATCGCTGTAACAGGATCAGATGAGTTAAATCTCCTCTGCTGTACGATCGCCACGCAGGTAGGTAATTGTGCTGCGATTGCCCGTGTGCGCACGCCTGAATACAGCCAGGAAGCAGAATATCTGCGTGAAAAGCTCGGTCTGGCACTCATCATAAATCCAGAGCTTGAAGCAGCTATTGACATGGCACATATACTTTATCTGCCATCCAGCCTTGAAGTCACAAGCTTCGCCCACGGACAGGCCGAGCTTATCAAATACGAGATTCCAAAGGGCAGTCCAATAGATGGAGTAAAGATCATGGATCTCGGTCACAGACTTCACTCAAACGTGCTTATCGGAGCAATAGAGCGTGACGATGAAGTACTGATCCCATCCGGTACATTTACTCTCAGGCAAGGGGATCGCCTTTCATTTGTTGGTGCACATAAGCATACCAAAGAATTTTTCAGCCATATCGGTGTCAATACTCACAGTGTCAAGAATACACTTATCATCGGTGGCGGGAAGGCAGCATATTACCTTTCAAAACAGCTCATCTCACGTGGCATCAAAGTAAAGATCATAGAAAATGATTATGCCCGCTGCGAGGAGCTTAGCATACTGCTGCCGGAAGCTATCATCATAAATGGCGACGGAACCGATCAGACTTTACTTAAGGAAGAAGGTATAGAAACTTGCCAATCATTTGTGCCGCTTACAGGAATTGATGAAGAAAATATCATGCTTACCCTCTATGCAAAGCAGGTATCAAATGCCAAAATCATCACAAAGCTAAACCGTATCACTTTTACTGATGTGATAAACAGCTTAGATCTCGGAAGCGTTATATACCCCAAATACATCACATCCGAAGCGATTGTTGCATATGTCCGAGCAAAGAAAAACTCAATGAACTGCAATATCGAGACTCTTTATCATATGTATGATTCAAGGGTTGAAGCAATAGAATTCTATGTATCCGAGGATTCTGCTGTCACAAACATTCCTCTAAAAGACATGAGGCTTAAAGATCATCTGCTTATCTGCTTCATCAACAGGAACCGAAAGCTTATCATTCCATCAGGTAGTGACTGTATACAAAAAAATGACACTGTGATGATCATCACGACACACACAGGTTTTACAAATATTCAGGATATTTTGAAATAACGGAGGCACGATATGAACACTTCAGTAATTCGATATATTCTTGGAAACGTATTAAAGCTTGAAGGTTTCCTGTTACTGCTGCCATGCATTGTGGCTGGTGCATATCAGGAGAAAAGCGGCATATACTTTTTAGTCGTTGCACTCATAAGTATCGCGATAGGATTTATTTTTTCAGCCAGGAAGCCAAAAGATTTCACGATGTATCTCAAGGAGGGCTGCGTGGCCACATCTCTTAGCTGGATAATTCTAAGTATATTCGGCTGCCTGCCGTTTTATCTGTCAGGGGAGATACCATCATTTACAGATGCACTATTTGAGACGATATCTGGTTTTACCACCACAGGTGCAAGCATATTGTCAGATGTAGAGGCTCTGTCATACTGCATGAACTTCTGGCGCTGTTTCACTCACTGGATCGGCGGAATGGGAGTACTCGTATTTTTGCTTGCTATCATCCCCTTAAGTGGTGGAAGCAACATAAATCTTATGCGCGCAGAGAGTCCAGGACCATCTGTAGGCAAGCTAGTTCCAAAAATCAGGCACACCGCAAGACTTTTATATATCATATATTTTGGCATGACACTCGTGGAAATGGTTCTTTTACTTTTAGGCAATATGAGTCTGTTTGATTCAATCTGTACAGCACTCGGAACTGCCGGAACCGGAGGATTTGCCATCAAAAATGATAGTTTCGCAAGTTACAACGTTTATTTGCAGTGGGTAGTTACAATATTCATGATACTTTTTGGTGTCAATTTCAACGCATATTATCTGCTTTTCTTCGGACATGTAAAGGATGCCTTTAAGGTCGAGGAAGTAAAGCACTATTTTGGCATCATATTTGCAGCAATTGTTGTCATAAGCATAAATATCGCCCATATGTGCACAAATGTGTTTGATGCAGTCACAAAGGCAGCCTTTCAGGTTGGTTCAATCATCACAACCACCGGATTTTCAAGTATTGATTTTGATAAATGGCCAGAGCTGTCAAAAGGCATACTTGTTCTACTTATGCTTGTTGGCGCATGTGCCGGAAGTACTGGTGGTGGAATCAAAGTTTCGCGTGTCGTTATCGCTGTAAAAACGATCGGCAAGGAGTTAAATGGCTACATTCATCCAAAGAGTGTCAAAAAAATCTCTTTTGAATACAAACCCGTGGATCACGACGTCATAAGATCGATCAATGTCTTTTTCATGGCTTATATCGCTGTATTCATTATATCAATGACGCTTGTATCCATCGAAAATTATGATTTTACTACCTCTTTTACAGCAGTTGCTGCAACAATAAACAATATAGGACCGGGACTTTCACTTGTCGGTCCGACACACAATTTTGGCTTTTTTAATAATTTTTCAAAATATGTACTGATGTTTGACATGTTGGCTGGAAGACTCGAGCTGTTTCCGCTGCTTATTCTATTTCATCCATCCATCTGGAGAGATTTATTTATTCAGGCAGACAAAAGGGTAAAGGGAGTAGAAAGGAGAAAGTAAATGTTTGCATGTAAAAACTGCGGTGGAAATGTAAAATATGACATCGCATCGGGGCAGCTTAGCTGCGAGTACTGCCATTCGCTTTTCGATCCATATGCATACGAGGACAAAACTTCAGATGCACAAGTCGAAAAGGACTTCGACGCAACAATTTTCACATGCCCACAATGCGGAGGGGAGATTCTAAGTACCGACGACACTGCTGCCGGTTTCTGCAGCTTCTGTGGTGCTTCAACGGTTCTTTACAGTCGGATTGCAAAAGAGCACAAGCCTGCCTACATCATACCTTTTGCCAAGACAAAGGACGACTGTAAACAGGCCTATTCAAATCTTATGAAAAAGGCAATTTTCGCACCGAAGGAGTTAACGGATCCACAGCTTATAGATGGTTTTCGCGGAATATATATGCCGTACTGGACATATTACATAACCCAGGATGCACCTATATCCATAGATGCGCAGCAATCACACAGGCGCGGGGATTACATAATTACACAGCATTTCAAATTGACCGGAAACTTAAATGCCTATTACAAGGGAATATCATATGATGCCTCATCTTCTTTTGAAGACAATCTCAGCGAAACTCTTGCACCATATGATGTCAAAAACATGAAACGTTTTACTCCAGCATATCTGAGTGGATTTTACGCTGATACTGCTGATCTTCCTTCATCTGTATACGAAGACGATGCCAGAGCGCTTGCATATGACAACACACTCTCGGAGATCAACCGCGTTCCAGCCTTTCAGGGTTATGCACTAAAAGGAACAGCAAGCCAGTCTGCCGAAAGCCTTGGCACCAAAACAAAATCCGCAGACTATTCAATGTTTCCAGTATGGTTTATGTCATATCGAAACGATGACCGTGTAGCATATGCCACTGTAAACGGACAGACGGGTAAGGTAGTTGCTGATATTCCAATATCCATCAAAAAATTCATGCTTGGATCATTTATTACCGCTATCCCTATATATCTCATACTTTGTCTGCTTTTTGTCCTCACACCAGGATGGACACTTACAATTGCCGGCATACTCGCGCTTGCTGCCAATTTCATATATTCTAGGGAACTAGCCAATATAGCAGTCCGTGAGGCAAATGAGGATGATAAAGGCATGATCGCAAAGGAAAATCCTGATGCCCTTATTTCATACGATTACAAAAAAAGAACCAAGGCGACTGCAAAAGCAGCCAGAAAATTAAAGAAAAAAACAAATTCTTCACTTTCTGCAGTTGCACTTTCTACCCTTTTTGTGATTATGTTTGTATACTGCATTTGTGATCTATTTTCATCCGGTATGAGCAATGCTGACGGAAGCTTTATAATATGGGCTGTTGTTGCGATTGCATCGATTGTATTTTCCGTTATATCATTTTCGCGCTTTGACAGATTACCAGGGCATAAGGGACTGTTTGGACTGCTTTTTAATATGATATCTATCATACTCGCAAGCCTTGTAATGTTTATCCAACCGGTATCTGACTGGTGGTATTATGGCGCTGCTTTTATACTCGGAGCCTCAGATCTTGTCACGCTTATCGATGTGATCAAAGCTTTTAATGTACTTTCCACAAGAAAGCTGCCACAATTTGCTACTCATACAGGAGGTGATGACCGTGCATAATAGTTTTAGTTACAATAAACATTTATTTAATAAAACAGCTGCATCTGCACTTTTTCTTGTCCTTATGCTGGCTTTATGGTTGTCTTATCCTACAGTTGCCTACGCTTCGTCTAGTGGCACTAACGATTCGACCGGTTATCGCTTTATACTCGATGACGAAGCCAATTTCATTGACGATGATGACGAAGCTACTCTTCTGGCAAAAATGAAAGAAACTACCGCATATTGCAATGTGATTATAGCTACAACTACATCTCACAGCTACAGCAGCACAGAACGCTACGCTGTAGCAACTTTTGAGTCATATTTCGGTTCAAATGCCAATGGAGTGATATTCGTTATCGACAGAGATCTAGACGAGATCTATCTGGCCTCTGAGGGAAGTACAAGACATATAATATCCAATTCCAAATGTGATACGATCTGCGACAATACTTATGTATACGCTACATCAAGTCACGACTATGACTATTACACCTGCGCTTATAAGACTATCGATCAGGTAAATACCGTGCTCTCCGGAGGACGTATCGCGCAGCCTATGAGATATATCTCAAGCATATTTATCGCACTTGCGTCAGGCATGATACTTTGTTTCCTTTATGCACTCAGGATATCCCACGGCAGAAAAGCCTCAAACCGTGAGATCATGAATGCAGCCTTCACAAAAGTAGATGTCTTAAATCCTAATGTTCAGTTTACGCACGAGACAAGAGCCTACAGTCCACAAAGTTCCGGTGGCGGCGGTGGTGGCAGTCACGGAGGCGGCGGTGGCGGTCACAGCGGTGGTGGTCATCACATATAAAACTTCCCACACATTATTTTGGTGTGGGAAGTTTGAGTAAATGAATAAAAAAATTCAAAAATTTTAAAAAAAGACTTGCATTATTCATTGAGCCGTGATATTATAATACACGGTTCGTTGGTCAAGCGGTTAAGACGCCGCCCTCTCACGGCGGAAACACGGGTTCGATTCCCGTACGGACTGCTAAAAAGACATCAGATGATTCTGATGTCTTTTTTTATAATATTATTATATTGGCACATTTGAGATCATCCCCCAAGTCATAAACATTGCCTGACTCAACGCCTACAACTGTAGGGCGTAGGATATAATATTCACTGTTCCTGACGACTCGCGCTTTTTCTCCATTGCTTAATTGTACAATAGAATCTACCGGATAGAGTATCATGCTGCTAAGGAATGCCTTCATGGCAGTAATATCGAGCTCATTTGTCATGGACATAATCATTTCGACAGCATCACGCTGCGAAAAAGCTTCTTTATATGGTCTTTTAGTGACAAGTGCATCATATATATCAGCGACTGCAAGTATCTTTGCATATGGACATATTTTATGCTCATCAAAACCGAGTGGATACCCGCTTCCATTAATTTTCTCATGATGCTGAAGCACACCGAGACAGATGGCATTATTGAACTCAGGGCGGTCCTTTATCATATGGTAGCCGAAGAGAGAATGTTTTTTCATGATGTCGAATTCCTTATCGGTAAGGCGCGCTGGTTTGTTAAGAATCTCAGGAGGCACCTTTGTTTTGCCTATATCGTGCAAAAGACCGGTGACGCCTATATCGTGAATATCCTGTTTGGGCATATTCATCCGTTTTGCAAGTATCATCGAAATGGTAGCGACATCGACGCTGTGCTTGAAGGTATACTCATCACTTGTTTTAAGTGCGCCTATATCGATAGCAATAGCATCATTTTCTGTGATGGCAGACATGAGTTCATCCGCGATGGAATCCGTTGTCTGGGCAAGTTCCTTGGAATCAGTATTGTTGTATACATACTGTATACCCTCGGAAACACGTTTTTTGACGCTGTCACTCAATTGAACCTTAGAACGGTCATTTGTACGAAGCTGTCTTACCTTTGCTGCAGCCTTTGGTGAGAGTATCTTGTCCGGATCATCAGGATCATATTCTCCATCGCGTATGTATACGGTCATGATTCCCATTTTTATGAGGGCATCAATGATATATTCGTCCACAGCCGATCCCTGAACAACAAGATTTCTGCCAGTGCGGTCCTTGATTGTTTGGTCAATGATCATGCCGTTTTTTAGTTGTCTTGTTCGGATATACTTGCGTCTGATCATTTCCTGGCTCCATGTTGTTTAATAGTTACAATTCTACCTGAAATTTATAATCGTATCACTTTAATTATATAGTGTTTTTGTACTAAAAACAATTGCTTTGATGCAGAAATCTATAAGAAAAAGACATCAGAATCATCTGATGTCTTTTAGCAGTCCGTACGGGAATCGAACCCGTGTTTCCGCCGTGAGAGGGCGGCGTCTTAACCGCTTGACCAACGAACCGTGTATTATAATATCACGGTCCATATAATAATGCAAGCTTTTTTTTGATTTTTTTTGATTTTTTTTAATTTATTTTTTCTTTCTTGAAATACGCTCTTTCAAACTCTCTTTAAATGTTTCAAAGTACTTATTTTCCACCTTAGGATTTCTAAATCCCTTTGCTCGTCCAAGAGCTGATTTCTTTAGTGAACCCATTGAATCAAGCATACGCTCTGTTCCTACCTTGATGCGTCTGCCCATTTTAATCTCTTCAAGGAGTGCTGTACGCTCCTGTGATTTTGCCTCTGCCTTTTCTTCTGCTTTTTCATCCGCCTCACGCTTCTTTTCCTGCACCTCTGCAACAAACTCATCCATATATGTATTGAAATTCTGCTGCATATTGGCAATTGTCCTGCTAAAATCTGTAAGTGCTGATACCGTGATCGCAGTGTCCACAGATACAAGTCCCATAAATACAAGGCTAAAAAACTCATATAAAATCGGACTCATCCAGCCTGTCATTGACTTTGTAAAAGGTGCTATGACATATACTACCAGAAGTCCTGCGATGCCAAAACCAACCGAATATGGGAAGCACACTCTCCCGTTTATATTAAGTGGCTTATTGCTGTAATCCCACCAGTATGCGTGAAATAGCTTCTCAAGTGTCCATGATGTTCCGTACTCGAGCACAACGCTTCCAAAAAACGCCACAAGAAATATCTGCCACCAGGTAAATTCAGCATTCGTATGAATTGCGATAAGATCGGCAATTGCTGTGATGCCAACACCGCCAGCTCCGTATATTGGGCACATAGGTCCGTAGAGAAAACCTCTGTTTTCCCACTTTTTAGCTCTTATAGTGCAGTAAATGCTCTCATATATCCAGCCAAAACAACTGAATATTGTAAAATATACAAAATATCTTGATAACCACATATTCATTTCTCCTTATGTTCCCGATTTTGCTTATCCCTTTACAATATATCAATAACCTATTAAAACACAAAACGAAACTTTATTTTTCAGCCGGTACAGTTTCATCCAGGTACACATCATACCATTTCAGACTCTCCTTAGCCCATTCTTCACAGATTTTTTCATAATCTTCTTTTAATCTGTTATATTCAATCATTTGCCGTACATCGTCCGTATTAAATTCATTTGCCACTGAACGAAGATTCTCACATGCCAGTTCATACTCTGCTTCCGTAAGCCTCTTACATATCTCCCAAGCCTCATCTGCCACCTTAAACATTGGCTCTGCAGCCAGTCCAAGCTTCCACTCCAGATATGCCTCATCAGTAGAAAGCTGCCTGCTCTCATGTCTTTCAGGCTTTGGAACTGCTGCTAAAGCCTCTATTATAGCCTGATCCTTTGCCTCTATAAGAGCCGGCAGATTACCATCCTGCGATGCCTTAAGATGTGAAATATAGTGATCATAGCCAAACGGATAATACATAACTGAATCTTTTTCAAAGACAAGTATCGCGTCGGCTATCTGCTTAATGAAATATCTGTCATGTGACACGAAAAGCATGGTTCCTGTATATGCCTTAAATGCCGATTCAAGTGTTTCCTTTGTAGGAATATCCATGTGATTTGTCGGCTCGTCCAGTATCAAAAGGTTTGGTCTGCCACAGAGCAGCTCCGCAAGCACAAGTCTGGATTTTTCCCCACCTGACAGCGTATTTATATGCTTTGCAGCATATAAACCGCCAAACAAGTACATGCCAAGCATCTTACGCAGATCTTTTTCACTCAGTGATGGAAAAAGCTCATGGAAGTGATCTCTTACCGTTTTGTCTGTATCTATCAAGGCACTCTGCTGATCGAAATATCCCACGAGCAGATTTTGTCCAAGCTGGCTTTGTCCGTTTACCGGTGGTATAAGTCCTGCTGCTGTCTTTAAAAAAGTAGATTTGCCTATGCCATTATCGCCTATTACAGCTATCTTTTGTCCGCGCCTGATACGAAGCGATATCTCTAGCAAAGCCTTACCGTCATATCCGATTTTTAAATCTTTTGCCTCATATACCCATTTTCCACCTGGAAATTCTGGATCAATACTTCCTGTAAATATATGTGCTTCATCCTCTGTGGGCTTTTCTATACGTTTCATTCTATCAAGCATAGTCTTTCTCGACCGGGCAAATGCTGCCTTTTTCGGCTTATGCTTAAATTTCTCGATAAGCTGCTGCATATGAACGATCTCATCCTGTTGGCGCTCATATGCTTTACGCTGTATCTGCAGATTTTTAAGCTTTTGCATGCGATACTGCGTATAATTGCCAGCATATCTGTGCAGTGTTCCATTTTCGAGCTCATATACGGCTGTTGATACTGCATCTAAAAAAGCCCTGTCATGTGACACCATCACAACAGCTTTTGGGTAGTTTACCAGATAATCCTCCAGCCACTCCACCGTTTTCATATCCAGATGATTTGTCGGTTCATCCAAAAGCAGCAGATCCGGCTTCTCAAGCAGCAGCTTTATAAGTGATATTTTTGTCTGTTCTCCACCCGAAAAACTGCTAAGCCTGCGGCTTTTTTCATCCTTGACAAAGCCAAACCCTGTAAAAAGCCGGTCATATTCCATCTCGTAGTCAAATCTTCCCTTTGAATACGTGTCCTTATCCGGACAACTCTCAAGCAGTATCTCCTCTATCGTCTTATCCTGATTCGACTTATCAGCCTGTCTTAACATGCCAATTGTGATATTTCGAGATGTCATGATTCCGGCATTGTTTCTGTTATGCTGACCACCTTTTCCCCTTCGGTCATCCCTATCTAAAGTCATCTCTCCAGCTAAAAGCCGAAGGAGTGTTGTTTTTCCCGCTCCATTTTTTCCTACAACTGCAAGTTTTTCCTTTTCTTTTATGTAAAAATCAATATGGGACAGAATCGTCTGACCTCCTGCCGAAACTGTCCCATCATTAATCTGATATAACATATTTACCTCTAATTCAAATCCTTAAGACTGTCCATAAGCTCAAGATCCGACTGCAAAACCTTGATATTTGATGTAACAGGCTCCTGTCCCGGTTTTGTCACTGTAATCTCGATAACAGAGTCTGCCGGAATGCCACTGCCGAATGCGTACTGTAAAAAGGATACAAACTTTGGATGGTTTGCGGTAAATGTATTTTTTGCTTTCATCATTTTCATTATGCTTGCTGGGTTCATGTATTTTCTCCTAATTATATGTACATTTTATTCAAACTTTTTACTCATTATACCATGTGCCAATTCTATAATCTATTGTTTTAAGAAAGTTTATGATCATTTTAATTTTCGCAATTCACTCTGAGTCAATATCGCGATTGAAAATTGTGTATTAATGTTTTACAATCCTATTATAAATACAGTATAACTCAACATATAAATTTTCGAGCATTAATGTATATCCGAAAACAATCACGTACAAGTCAAATATAATAAATGGAGGGTAATCTACTATGAACAAATGGTCAAGAATCAAATTCACACCTAATCTCCCGCTTGGGGCAAATGGCGAGAGAGTCACCGGAAGCAAGGCGCATATTGAGCTTTCAAAAAATGCAGCCAAAGAAGGAATGGTGCTATTAAAAAACAATAATAACGTACTTCCCCTTGCAGCTGGAACAAAGGTAGCACTTTTTGGAAAAGGTTCATTCGACTACGTAAAAGGAGGCGGCGGAAGCGGTGATGTGACCGTTGCATACATCCGCAATCTCTACGAAGGCCTTAAGCTTCAAAAAGATAAAATCAGCATATTTGAAGAACTCTGTGATTACTATCGCAATGATATCGAAAAACAATATGCAAATGGCAGTGTTCCCGGTATGACTATAGAACCTGAGGTTCCAACTGATCTGTTACAGAAGGCAAAGGCTTTTACCGACACAGCTATCATCTCCATATGCAGATATTCAGGCGAGGGGTGGGATAGAAAAAGTGTAATAGATCCTAATAATAAGGCTCTTTGGGATTATGAGCGCGAGATGACAGAGAAATCTGCCGAAATATTTAAAGACGGAGATTTCTGTCTTTCCACCGAAGAAAAAGAAATGGTCGACGCTGTAAAAGCTAATTTCAAAAATATAATCGTGATTTTAAATGTCGGCGGAATGGTTGATACATCATGGTTTGCAAATGATGATCAGATTCAGTCAGCACTCCTTGCACTTCAGGGAGGCATGGAGGGCGGACTTGCTGCAGCCGAGCTTCTTGTCGGAAACGGAAATCCATCAGGCAAGACAGTAGATACATTTGCAAGTTCACTAGATGATTATCCATCCACATACAATTTCCATGAATCAAGAGATTATGTGGATTATACAGATGATATATATGTAGGATATCGCTATTTTGAGACAATTCCAGGTGCTGCAGAGAAAGTAATATATCCATTCGGATATGGACTTTCATATACTACTTTCGATGTAGATACAGTATCTGCCGGCATCCAGAAATCTAACGGCATATCATCTACCGCTGCTTCTGTTTCAACAGCCTCAAACCCAACTGATGGCAAATTATACGCAAAAGTAAGTGTCACAAATACAGGTAATGTGGCCGGAAAAGAAGTTGTTCAGGTATATATTGCAAAGCCACAGGGCAAACTCGGAAAACCAGCTAAAGAACTTGTTGCTTTTCAAAAAACCAGGAAATTACAGCCGGGTGAGTCACAGATCATGACTCTTACATGGAATATCAAGAACATGGCGTCATATGATGATCTCGGAAAAATCCAAAAATCAGCATATGTACTCGAGACAGGCTCATATGACATATACATTGGTACAAGTGTGCGCGATGTAACAAAAGCTGATTTTTCATATATTTTAAATAAAGATATCGTAACCGAACAGCTATCTGCCAGACTAATTCCTACAAGCCTCTCTAAGAGACTGCTCTCAGATGGAAGCTATGAAAATCTTCCACAGGGAAAGCCTGTTGACACAGATGCATCGGCAATTGGCACTATAGATCCAAGCCTTACCGAGGGTGTCGGCCCAGGCCAGAGAGCACTTTCTTATTTCCGCTTTGCTGATGGAATGGAAAAAAATGGAAGCCATGATATTATGGATGTTGTAAACGGACAGATCACTCTCGAAGAATTTGTATCCGAACTTTCCATCGATGATCTCATTCATCTGCTCGGTGGACAACCAAATACCGGGGTCGCTAATACATACGGCATTGGAAATATGCCTGAGTATGGTATTCCATCAGTCATGACAGCGGATGGTCCTGCCGGAGTGCGCATAAATCCTGAGGTGGGTATATGCACTACTGCCTTCCCATGCTCCACACTTCTAGCATGCACATGGAACCCTGATATAGTAGAAGGTGTCGGACGTGCCGGTGGCAAGGAATTAAAGGAAAATAACCTAGGCCTGTGGCTTACCCCTGCCATCTGCATACACAGAAGTCCGCTTTGTGGACGTAACTTTGAATACTATTCAGAGGATCCATTTGTTACCGGAAAACTTGCCGGTGCAATGGTTCGCGGAATCCAGTCAAACAATGTCGGCGCCACACTCAAGCACTTTGCATTAAATAACAAGGAGACCAACCGCAAAAACAGCGATTCTAGGGTATCAGAAAGAGCTGCAAGAGAAATCTATCTAAAGGCATTTGAAATGATCGTAAAAGAGGAAAATCCATGGGCTATCATGTCCTCATACAACATGATAAACGGATATAGAGCTTCTGAATGCAAAGATTTGCTGACCTCTATCCTCCGCGATGAATGGGGCTATACCGGAATGGTCACAACTGACTGGTGGACCTGCGGCGAGCACTACAAAGAAACAAAGGCCGGAAACGACCTCAAGATGGGAAATGGTTATCCTGACCGTGTAAAAAAAGCCTATGAAATCGGAGCTATCTCCCGTGATGAGATAGAAACCAGCGTTAAAAGGATATTAGACCTAATATTAAAACTAGATTAAATTTTAAAAGGAGAGTATCCTAAAGTTTGTGTAAACCTCCAAATTGATGTAAGATGAAATTACTCA
>CAVICC010000043.1:0-17430 GCA_963641405.1 bacterium
CACAGGCGAACTCCACGGCTCAAATGTACAACTGTAAAATGAACATAAATAATCATAAGAGCCCAAAACCGATGCCAACAAATTAGCAATCAAAGCAGGTTCTGTTACTTGCAACTGCGCAGCCCACAGCTCCCATGCGGCACTACACTAAATAATGTATGGGAAGTTTGAATAATTAAATATAAAAATCTATAGCAGAACATTCAAGGAGGATGAAATGGCAAAAGTAGGAATAATTATGGGAAGCGACTCTGATCTTAAAGTAATGAGCAAAGCCGCTGATATGCTTGAAGAGCTCGGTATTGGGTATGAGATCACTATTATCTCAGCTCATCGCGAGCCGGATACCCTTATCGAGTGGACAAGAGGCGCAGAAGCGCGTGATGTAAAGGTAATAATTGCAGGAGCCGGAATGGCAGCAGCACTTCCGGGAATGTGCGCAGCACTTTTTGCACTACCGGTTATCGGAGTACCTCTTTCAGGTAATAATCTTGATGGAATGGATGCAGTGTTCTCTATCATGCAGATGCCACCGGGAGTGCCTGTAGCTACAGTAGCTATAGATGGTGCTAAAAATGCAGCAATTCTTGCAGCAAAGATCCTTGCAGCAAGTGATGATGCAATCCTTGAGAAAATAAAGGCATATACGGCTGATATGAAATCACAGGTAGAAGCAAAGGATGCTAAATTACAGAAAGTTGGATACAAGCAGTATCTTGCAGAGAAATAGAGCTAAATATATTTAACAGCTTTTTCTCTTTACAATTTCAGTATTTATCTCAGTTTTAACGTGGCTGGCAGAGGTCGAATTAATGATTTCTGCCAGTCTTTTTACTGCCAGTTCGCCCATATACTGTTTTGGCACATGCACAGTCGAAAGAGGTGGATCTATGTAGGTACACATAGGCATATCGTCAAATCCGATCACGGATATATCCTCAGGTATGTGATATCCTGCATCTAAAAGAGCGCGTATCGCTCCGGCTGCAATCAGGTCGTTGTCGGCAAAATAGCATTTTGCGAGCTGATCTTTATTTTCAATTATGGCTTTCATATCACTGTAGGCGCCCTCTACCGTAGGTGAGAGGCGGTGGACAATAGAGCGTGAAGTGGACATTCCATTTTTGCGTATAGCTTTATAAAACCCGTCAGATCTTTCCTCAAATCCGGTGATCATATAGGAAGAGTGAAGATATCCGGGTTGTGAATGTTTTTTCTTTATCAGATATTCAGTGGCAAGAAAAGCACCCTGCACGTTATTTATTATCACACAGTCTATGTTTGCCGTCTCAAAATAATTATCTATCAGCACAACAGGCAGATCACACTTCATAAAAGGCTTAAGGTCATGCTCTTCCATCTCAGTTCCAAGTAGCAATATTCCTTTTGCGCCAAGTCTCGTCCACTCATTTAAAAGTCCATCAATATCATCATCTTCATATATATAGCTGACATTCAGATAGTAGTGACAGTGGCGGCAACCAAGGTCTATTCCTTCCGAAAGCTGCGAGAAAAAAGGCATATCCTGAATGGTTACACCGTGTTCGCTGTGTACATAAACAGGTGAGTCGGGAACAACTGCACCGTGCTTTCTGTATACAACAAAGTAGATCGTACCGTTTGGCACTGCTGTTTCCTCTACTGGTGAAAGTCTTGAAAAATCATATCCTGCCGCAGTGGCAGCTTCTATCACTCGTTTTCTTGTACGGGTGCTGACACCGGGCTTATTATTAAGTGCCATGGATATGGCAGCTTCAGAAAGATTAAGTTGTCTGGCAAGTTCTTTTGCGGTGATAGACATATGGTATTCTCCTAATTCACTTTTTTTACATTTGCACTTCTCATATATAATTTTGCATCGATTTTTAGCTAGATGTTTGTTCATAGTATAGCACAGAAAAATGCACTTGAAACTGAAATTTAGTAAATTAAGTTATAAATATGACTAAATTTACTAAATATATCATATCAATTAAGTGCATGCAGATATATACTTACATCATAAATAAAAACTCAAACTTTTTATACATGATTTTGGTGTGGTGCAACCTTCACCCACAAGGCGGCACCATTAACATTCTATATTTGAAAGGTTTGAGTAAAAAAGTAACAATATAAGAGAAGGAGATTTACACTATGAACAACATTCCTAAGATGAAGATCGGTATCGTAGCAGTCAGCCGTGACTGTTTCCCGGAGAGTTTATCAGTAAACAGAAGAAAAGCATTGGTAGATGCTTACTCTGCAAAATATAATGCAGCAGACATATATGAGTGTCCTGTATGTATCGTGGAGAGCGAGATACATATGGTACAGGCATTAGAGGATATCAAGGCAGCAGGCTGTAATGCGCTCTGCGTATACCTTGGAAACTTTGGACCTGAGATTTCAGAGACACTTCTTGCAAAGCATTTTGATGGACCTAAGATGTTTGTTGCAGCAGCAGAGGAGACACAGGACAACCTGATCCAGGGACGTGGCGATGCATATTGTGGTATGTTAAACGCAAGCTACAATCTGGCGCTCAGAAATATCGGAGCATATATACCTGAGTATCCTGTAGGTGATGCAGAGGATTGTGCAGATATGATCCATGATTTTTTGCCAATTGCAAGAGCAGTATACGGACTTAACAATTTAAAGATCATATCATTTGGACCAAGACCACTTAACTTCCTTGCATGTAATGCTCCGATTAAGCAGCTTTACAACATGGGTGTTGAGATTGAGGAAAATTCAGAGCTTGATCTTTTTGAGGCATTTAATAAGCATGCTGGTGATCCAAGAATACCTGACGTAGTAAAAGATATGGAAAACGAGCTAGGCGAGGGCAATAAGAAACCTGAGATCCTTGAAAAACTTGCACAGTATGAGCTTACACTTTTAGACTGGGTTGACGCTCATAAGGGATACAGAAAATATGTTGCTATCGCAGGAAAATGCTGGCCTGCATTCCAGACACAGTTTGGTTTCGTTCCTTGCTATGTAAACAGCCGTCTTACAGGAAGAGGAATCCCTGTATCATGTGAGGTTGACATCTACGGAGTATTAAGTGAGTTCATCGGAACATGCGTCAGCGAGGATGCGGTTACACTTCTCGATATCAACAACTCAGTACCAAAAGACATGTACAAAGAGTCTATTGAGGGTAAATTCGACTATAAGCATACAGATACATTTATGGGATTCCACTGCGGAAATACATGCTCAAGCAAGCTTTCAAAGGCTGAGATGAAATATCAGATGATCATGGCGAGAAGCCTTCCAATCGAGGTTACAAACGGAACACTTGAGGGAGATATCGTACCAGGAGATATCACATTCTACCGTCTTCAGTCTACCTCTGACAACAAGATCCGTGCATATGTAGCACAGGGTGAGGTACTTCCTGTAGCAACACGTTCATTCGGCAGCATCGGAGTATTTGCAATAAAAGAGATGGGACGTTTCTACCGCCACGTACTTATTGAGAAAAACTATCCACATCACGGAGCTGTTGCTTTCGGACATTACGGAAAAGCTCTCTTTGAGGTATTCAAATATATCGGAGTGCCAATGGAGGATATCAATTACAATCAGCCGGCATCACTCCCATACAAAACAGAAAATCCATTCTGTTAGTTTTAAAATTAGATTAAAATGGAGGACTGATATGCTATATATAGGTGTAGATCTCGGAACAAGTGCAGTAAAACTCCTGCTTATGGACGAGACCGGAAAAGTATTAAATATAGTTTCAAAAGAATATCCGCTTTGTTTCCCACAGCCGGGCTGGTCAGAACAGAATCCAGCTGACTGGTGGACACAGAGCATTGCAGGACTCAAAGAGCTGACAGCAGGCGTGGACAAAAATGATGTCGCTGGAATCAGCTTCGGAGGTCAGATGCACGGACTTGTCGTACTCGATGAAAATGATGAGGTAATAAGACCGGCAATACTTTGGAATGATGGAAGAACACAAAAAGAAACCGACTATCTGAATAATGAGATCGGAAAAGAAAAATTATCTAAGCTTACCGGAAATATCGCTTTTGCCGGATTTACAGCACCAAAGATTCTGTGGCTTAAAGCAAATGAGCCTGAGAACTTTGCAAAGATCAAAAAGATCATGTTGCCGAAAGATTATATAGCATATCGCCTGACAGGAGAGTTTAGTACTGATTACTCGGATGCATCAGGAATGTTGCTTCTTGATGTAAAAAACAAATGCTGGTCAAAAGAGATGCTTGACATCTGCGATGTAAAAGAAGAGTGGATGCCAAAGCTTTACGAAAGCTATGAGAAGACCGGAACATTAAAAGCAGAAGTGGCAAAAGAGCTCGGCTTTCCGGAAAGCTGCATAGTAGCAGCAGGAGCCGGAGATAATGCGGCCGCAGCCATAGGAACAGGAACTGTCGGAGCCGGAAAGTGCAATCTTTCACTTGGTACAAGCGGCACACTTTTCATCACAAGCGATAAGTTTGGAGTAGATCCTCACAATGCGCTTCATTCATTTGACCATGCGGATGGAGCTTATCATCTGATGGGCTGTATGCTTTCTGCTGCAAGCTGCAATAACTGGTGGATGAAGGATATTCTTCATTCCGATGACTTTGCAAATGAGCAGAAGCCACTCGAGGATGAAGGAAGACTTGGTGAGAACCATGTATATTTCCTTCCATATCTGATGGGCGAGCGTTCACCGCACAATGATCCATCAGCAAGAGCAGCATTTATCGGAATGAGCATGGATTCAAGCCGTGCGGATATGCTTCAGGCTGTTTTCGAGGGAGTTGCATATGGACTTAGGGATTCGCTTGAGGTGGCAAGAAGCCTTGGCGTTGCCCCAGAGCGTACTACAATCTGTGGCGGTGGAGCAAAGAGCCCGCTCTGGCGCAAGATCGTGGCAAATGTCATGAATATGCAGGTAGATACCGTTGAGGTGGAGGAAGGTCCAGCATACGGAGGAGCAATACTTGCTGCTGTGGCAGATGGCACATTTGAGAGCGTTGAGGCAGCCACAGAGGCTATTGTAAGGAAAAAAGATACCACAGAGCCAGATCCAAAGATTGTAGCAAAATACGAGCTGGGATACCAGAAATTTAAACAGTTCTACCCTGCGCTTAAAAATCTATATTGATCTAAAAATTAATTCTATAAAATCCGTTACCGTATACATCTTACATTGTGTACGGTAGCGGATTTTTTGTTGATTTAATGTGAAAATGAAGTATAATTAAGGTATAGAAATAGGAGTAATTAACTAGAACATAGGTTTTTTAGGAGGGTTTTATGGTAGCACGTCAGATAGCAGATGAGTATATGTTGGACGCTCAGAAGTGTTTCGGGAAGAGTGAACTGGCACAGGCGGCAGGACTGGCTCACAACGCAGCATCATTGTATAAAAGTGTCAAAGATCACGAAAAAGTGGCGACAACACTCAATTTTATGGGAGTCATATACTCGTCAATGGGAGACATAAGCATGTCGATGGATTGTTATATGGAATCCATGGATATTTCAGTAGAAAATGGGTATGACGATGTTGTCATGCTCATAAATAATAACATTGGATCGATATATCAGGATTTAGGTAAATTCGAAAAGGCAATCTACTATTTTGATAAAGCGGTCAGGCTCAGCAAATGTCCGCAGCATGGAGACCGAAGCCAGTATTATACACGCATGATGACTCTTAATCTTAACCTTTGCATTTCCTATACAGGAATTGATGATTTTGATAATGCAGAGAGATATCTTGGCGAGGCGCTCGCCTATGCAGAGATCGCAAAAGATACTGAGAACAAATTTTTTATCGATATCACTCAGGCACAGCTGCTTTGGAAAATGGGAAACGAGGACGAGGTAAGAGAACATGTGGACGAGCTTGTGGAGGGTGCAATAGAGAATATCAGCGTATCCGATTACGTGCTCGAGGTACTAAGTCTTTGTTCACTCTTTATGGAAATGGGAGAATTTAAAGCCTGGAAAAAAGTTATAGTTGCCTACGAAAAATATGCTACTGACACAGAAAACGTATTTTTCAAAAAGACATGTGTGGAGATGTGGATGAAATACGAGCGTGCCATCGGTGATACAGAAGCCTATAACAGGCTTTGTGTATACTATGCAAATCTCAGTATCGAGCAGGAAAATCTGCATATACAGCGAATGAGCGACACTATAGATCTAAAACTCCAGCTCCGTGAGAAAGAAAAAGAACGCCGCAATGCCATCCGGATGAACTACCAAGACATGCTTACCGGCATGGGAAACAAATACCAGATGTCCAGCGATTTTGAGAAAGTGGTAAAAAAACGTGCCAACAATGGTGGCATCACGGTAGGTGTGGTTGACATAGATTATTTTAAATCCTTCAACAAAAATAGTGGACTTACCACTGGAGATGACGCAATAAGAACTGTTGCCAGGGTTATAGACGACAACATCAAGGGAAAAGGAAAGGCATATCACTTTTATGGGGATGAATTTTATATCATATTAGAAGAGACCGACCAGACTATCATAGAAGCGATAGCCCAAAAGATAAAACATGACGTTGCTTCCAGCGGTATCCTGCACCCAACATCCCAAATAGGTGATTATCTTACAGTGACACAGGCATTTGTCATAAAAGAGGATGTAAAAGTGCCAGATGAGTTTTCTGATGTATTCAAGGCAGCGGATGACGTACTCATGGCACAGAAAAAAAATCACAGAGATTCATACAATATAGTATGAAAAACCTTGAGAATTATAGAAAATTACGATATGATTATTCTTGTATAACCTGAGGAAGTTGTATAAAACTCGTGACTGTTCACTCTGTATTGAATAGTTACCCAAAATCTATATTGAAAGACGGTATAACGCATGGAAAAGACATATGATACAGAAATAGAGGAGTGTCTTAGAATAATTGATGAAAAAATAGATATAGTTTATACACCGCAGTACAAGGAATTCTTGTCATATTGTGAGCAATTGTTTAATTATGCTGTAAGGGAAGAATCAGATGAATTATTTGCCAAGGCATATTTTTGCCTGATGCAGTATTATGCTTCAGATAATGACTGTATCAATACTATAAGCAGCGCCAGTGAAGGCGTAAAATATCAGCTATCCACCGGCAATTATGAGTTAGCAGCACGCTCATACAATGTGCTTGGCATATACGAGAATCTCATGGGAGATTATGTAAAGGCAGTCGAGGCATATCTTAAGTGCTTAGACATTACTACAGAACATGATATGCCTTATATACATGGAATGGCAAGTTACAATCTTGCGGATCTTTTCCAGCGCAATTCATGCTATGAGAGAGCATTACATTACTATGCGCTCGCAGATGCTTTTTTGGATGCGCAAGCTAAAAAAGAGAAGGATACATATTCATTGGGAAATCTGTGCTGCTTTTTAGGAAGCAGTGGACATTGTCTTATAGCAATTGGCAATCTATACGAAGCAAGAGAGAATGCAAGACGTATTACAGAAGCCTATGAGCAGATGAAAAGGCTTGGAGAATCAAGGGATGATTTTGGCATATTGACATTCCTGGCAGCCTTAGCCTACGCAGAAGGGGAAATCGAACAATGTAAAAAGCAGCTCGCAAAGGCAAAAGAGCATTTTCACCAGAGTGATAATTATACAGATTACCTGGATGATATATTGTTCTATATCAGGTTGCATATGGATTTAAATAGAACGGATGAAGCAGTTGAAATTCTGGACTATTTTATCGGCAAATGCGAGGAAGATGATGCTTCTTTTTACATCTACAGCAGTTTCTTAAGTAAGAGGATAGAATGTGCAAAGATCTTGAAAAGTAGCAATGACTATGAGAAGTATACTGATAAATTTTTAAAAGCATATAACAGCCGCGGTGTATTCAACATGGAGGCTGTACTACAGGCGGAGACAAATTACAAGGAATCGGCACGCTTGCAGAAGGCGCAGGCAGAGCTGTCTTCGCAAAACGAAGAGCTGTTGATGAAATCCAATCATGATACTTTAACCCGGCTTCCGAACCGCTCATACTGGCACAGCTACGCTGAGAATGCACTTTCACGCGCTATCAAAGAGGGACACCATTTTGGAGTTGAGATACTTGATATTGACTGCTTTAAAAATGTCAACGACACATATGGACATATTGAGGGAGACAGGTATCTCGTAGAGGTTGCGAATGCGTTATTTTACATGGCAAAGCAGAATAATAACGTATTTGTAGCGCGTTATGGCGGTGATGAATTTGTCGTGGTCTATTATAATATGAGTGATGAAGAGATTTTTGAGTGCATGAAAAAGTTAAGTGATGCAGCGCATCAGATAGCACTCGCGGACAATAGCCCTATAGGGGTTCCGTATATTACTTTATCACAGGGATGCTGCAACCGCATTCCGATATCTATAAACCGCTTGTGGGATTACCTTTCAAAGGCAGACAAATTACTATATCAGGTAAAGCGTGACCATAAGGATGGCTATATTGTAAATGAGAAACTTCCCACACCAAAATAATGTGTGGGAAGTTTGAATATATAACATTATTCCCCAGCCACGATCAGATCAATTCCGGCTTTTTCATATATTCCTACCGTTTCAGGAGAAATCTCTGAATCTGTTATTACCATATTAATGTCATCCAGCGAAGCATAGCTTGAGATCGATGTAGTATCGAACTTGGTGTGATCGACAAGAGCGATGGTTTTGGCAGAGGCTTTTATGCACATGCGCTTTAAGTCTGCCTCATATATACTGAAATCTGTCAGGCCATCCTCCACGGAAAATCCTCTTGCAGATACAAATGCTATATCCGTATGTATTTTTTTGAGAAGTTCCTCACCGAGCAGTCCTTCAATAGAAGCAGAAGCTGAGGTGACGATACCGCCTGTAAGGATAACTGTTATTCCCGGAATATCCTTTAGTTCGAGTGCCAGATTGATGCCGTTAGTGATGACAGTAAGCTCGGTAAAACCGATAAGTTTCATGCCAAGTGTATAAGCAGTAGAGCTTGCATCTAAGAAAATGCACATATGATCTCTGACCAGTTTTACTGCCTCATCAGCAATCTCTTCCTTTGCATCTTTATTTTCGAGCGCACGATCATGGAAGAAATAAGCTCTTGCAGTAAGATCCGCGATGTCCTGTGTCTTATCCCTGTAGATAGCTCCTCCGTGAGTCTTGGTTAAGAGCCTCTCTTTATCCATCTGATTTAGATCAGTTCTTATAGTAGTTGTTGAAACACCGAGCAAGTCGCTTAGTTCGTTTGTGGTTGCTTTTCTATGTTCTTTTAAATAATCGAGTATCTTTTGTTGTCTTTCTAATTGAAGCATATATTGTCCTCTTTCTTTTTATTTACGTGCGGTATTAACAATTATGATTAATCAGATTACTGCATGCATCGATGATACCTCCTGATCCTTTAATTATATAATACAACGAAGTGAAAATAAAAGCTAGTACTTTTGTTTGCTTATATTTATTTATGCTTTTGCGCTTTTACTATTGCATTTTTATTTGTGAAGTGTTATATTTGTATCAACAAATAAATGCAAACACAAAAATACAAAACGGAGGTATTTTATAATGAAATTTTTCGTAGATACAGCGAATGTTGAGGATATTAAGAAAGCAAACGACATGGGTGTTATCTGTGGAGTTACAACAAACCCTTCACTTATCGCAAAAGAGGGAAGAGACTTCAATGAGGTAATAAAAGAGATCACATCTATTGTTGATGGACCAATCAGTGGAGAAGTTAAAGCTACAACAGTTGATGCTGAGGGTATGATCAAAGAGGGACGAGAGATCGCAGCTATCCATCCAAATATGGTAGTTAAAATCCCTATGACAGTTGAGGGCCTTAAAGCAGTAAAAGTTCTTGCTTCTGAGGGTATCAAGACAAACGTAACACTTATCTTTTCTGCAAACCAGGCAATCCTTGCTGCAAACGCCGGTGCTACATATGTTTCTCCATTCCTTGGCAGACTTGATGATATTAGCCAGCCTGGTATCGAGCTTATCAGACAGATAGCAGAGATCTTCGATATCTACGGATACGAGACAGAGATCATCGCAGCATCTATCAGAAATCCAATCCATGTAACAGATTGTGCACTTGCAGGTGCTGATATCGCAACAATCCCTTACAATGTTATCGAGCAGATGACAAAGCATCCTCTTACTGATCAGGGAATCGTTAAATTCCAGGCTGACTACAAAGCAGTTTTCGGTGAATAAGATTTTTAAGTATGTATAACAGGAGAACAAAATGAACAAATTAGAACTTCAGATAACAGCAAATGAAGTCCGCAAGGGCATCGTTACCGCTGTTCATGCAGCAAAAGCCGGACATCCGGGAGGATCACTTTCTGCTGCTGATATTTTTACATATTTATATTTCGAGGAAATGAACATCGATCCAAAGGACCCAAAGAAAGCTGACAGAGACCGTTTCGTGCTTTCAAAGGGACACACAGCTCCGGGACTTTACTCTACGCTTGCACAGAGAGGTTATTTTCCAGTTGAGGATCTTAAGACACTTCGCCATCTTGGCTCATATCTACAGGGACATCCTGATATGAAGCACATTCCGGGTGTTGATATGTCGAGCGGATCATTAGGACAGGGTATTTCAGCAGCAGTAGGTATGGCACTTTCTGCCAAGCTTACAAACGATGATTACAGAGTATACACACTTCTCGGTGATGGCGAGATTCAGGAAGGTCAGGTCTGGGAGGCTGCCATGTTCGCAGGCTTCAGAAAACTCGACAACCTTGTTGTGATCGTTGACAACAACGGACTGCAGATCGACGGACCTGTAGATCAGGTATGTTCGCCATATCCTATCGATGAGAAATTCAAAGCCTTCAATTTCCATGTGATCGACCTTAAGGACGGAAACGACATGGATCAGATCGCAGATGCTTTCAAAGAGGCTAGAAATACAAAGGGACAGCCGACAGCTATTATCGCCCACACAGTAAAGGGCAAGGGTGTCTCATTTATGGAAAATCAGGTTGGATGGCATGGAAAAGCTCCGAATGACGAGGAGTATGCGATTGCCATGGAAGATCTGAGAAAGGAAGGTGAAGCATTATGTCAGAAGTAAAGAAGATCGCCACACGTGTCAGCTATGGAAATGCACTTGTAGAGCTTGCAAAAGAGCACGATGACGTATATGTCTTAGACGCTGACCTTGCCGCTGCTACTCAGACAGCCATCTTCAAAAAAGAATACCCAGAGCGTCATATCGACTGTGGTATTGCAGAGTGCAATATGATGGGTATTGCAGCAGGACTTGCTGCTACAGGAAAAGTTCCGTTTGCCAGCTCATTTGCCATGTTCGCAGCAGGACGAGCATTCGAGCAGGTTCGTAACTCTATCGGATATCCACATCTTAATGTAAAGATCGGTGCGACACACGCAGGAATTTCCGTAGGAGAGGACGGAGCAACACACCAGTGTAATGAGGATATCGCACTTATGAGATCTATCCCGGGCATGGTAGTTCTCAATCCAAGTGATGATATAGAGGCAAAAGCCGCTGTAAAAGCCGCTTATGAGCATCAGGGACCTGTATACATGAGATTTGGAAGACTTGCTGCTCCGATAATCAATGACAACCCTGATTACAAATTCGAGATCGGAAAAGGTGTTACTCTCCGTGAGGGCACTGATGTAGCGATCATAGCTACTGGACTTTGCGTATCTGAGTCACTTGCAGCAGCAGAAAAGCTTGCAGCAGACGGCATAAACGCAAAGGTTATCAATATACATACTATCAAGCCTCTCGATGAGGAGCTTGTTGTAGCCGTAGCAAAAGAATGTGGCAAAGTAGTTACTGTTGAGGAGCACTCTGTTATCGGAGGCTTAGGATCAGCAGTATGTGAGGCACTTTCACGCAAAGCACCTACACCTGTTAAGACAATAGGTATACAGGACTGCTTTGGCGAGTCAGGTCCGGCCGTAGCTCTCTTGGAGAAATACGGACTTAACGCAGAGGGCATTTATGCTTCTGTAAAGGAATTTGTATAAGTTCCATAAAAATTTGTTTTCATTTTTCATATTTTCCCAATCAATATATAATAAACTAACTAATGAACAGAAAAAGGCAGCCGCAAGGCTGTCTTTTTCGTTGATGGATGATCAATCCAGTATATTGTGCTTTCCTGATATAGCTTCTTTTGTAATATCCGTGATATGAGCCTTGGCGGCAGCCTTGTCGCGTGATGCGATAAGCGAAGCAAGCCGTTTGTTGTTTGCAATGAGTGTGGCTTTGCCGTTATTTAATATAAAGCGAAGCCAGAGCTTACATACAAGCTCTTTAAAAGAAGTAAATATGAGTGGGAGCACTACGTTTCCCGAAATAAAAGCGAGCTGATGGTATAGCTTGAAAGTAGTCTCAATGATCTCGTCATTGGTATTATTTTCATCTATGCTGTCAGCTATTTTTGTGAGTGTGCGGATATCTTTGTCGCTGGCGCAGTCTATAGCCAGATCGGCAGCCATATTTACGAGAATTATCCTGATCTCGAGGATAGAGCGGGTCTCATCCTTGGCGAGAGTGCCGCCATTGTATCTGATGATGGAAGAAAAAGTCTCGAGTGTACCGTTTTTGTAGAAATCTTCCACGAATGTACCTACGCGCGGCTTGATGATGAGAAAACCTTTCTGCTCAAGCTCTGCGATACCTGTGTTTACAACAGCGCGGCTTACCTGCATTGAGGCGGCAAGTTCCCTTTCGCTTGGGAGCTTGTCACCGACTTTTAGTTCTCCCGATAATATTTTATTTTCCAGTTCCCTGACGAACAGATCCTTCAGGGATGGTGTTGAGATTTTTTTAAATTGCATATTATACTCCGTTTTTATTTTTAATTATATTAAATCAAAAAAAGAAGCGAGTCAATCAATTATGCGTTTAAATAAAATTAAAATATTTTAACAAATCATAAAATACTTATTGTAATATATCAATCAATCTGATATATTAAATACATAAATGCTGGGCAAAGTGTAACTTAATAAATTTTGATATTATCGATCAACAGGGAGGATTTTTAAGATGAGAAATGGAAAGAGAAAGGCCATTTCCTGTACACTTGTCGCAGCGACAGCGTTAGGGCTTGCAGCATGTGGGACAACAAATTATGATTTTACGGTCAGTTATGATGGAATAAAAACCGGGGACGTTTCATCGGGCGTATCGGTGCACGATCCATCAATTATAAAGGTGGATGATACATATTACATTTTTGGCTCCCATATGTCAGCAGCAAAGAGTGACGATCTTTTGAACTGGGAAAAGGTCGCAGACGGATATAGCAAGACCAATTCTGTCTACGGACAAATCTATGACGTGGCAGATGAGGCCTTTGCTTATTCGGGAAATAAGGACAGTCTGATCCAGACGGACGATAAGCAGACACATGTGTGGGCACCGGATGTGATCTACAATGAGGCAACAGGGCTTTACTACATGTATTACTGTACATCATCCACCTGGAATGCATCAAACCTGTGTTACGGCACATCAAAGACACCCGAAGGACCGTACGAGTGGCAGGGGGCTTTGATATATTCAGGTTTTAACAGGAAAACAATATCAGGCACAAATGTGCTCGACTATGTGGATGAGGATTATGCATACAAAAACTACATCAAGTCAGGTGCGTACAACTATGATGATTATCCGAATGCCATAGATCCGACTGTTTTCTATGATGAGGACGGCAGAATGTGGATGGTATATGGCTCATGGAGCGGTGGAATTTTCTTGCTCGAGCTTGATCCGCAGACTGGACTGGTTATCCATCCTGAGGCGGATGAGGAGAATAATGTAGATCCTTACTACGGTAAACGTCTTTTAGGCGGTGGACACATTTCCATAGAGGGACCTTATATCATGTATGACGAGGCAAGCGGTTACTATTATCTGTATGTATCATACGGTTCGCTTACCAGCAACGGAGGATATCAGGTCAGAGTGTTCCGCTCAAAGACAGTAGACGGTGACTATGTGGATATGAACGGGGAATATCCTGAGAAAAGTGCACAACATCAGAACTACGGACTAAAACTTACCGGAAATTATAAACTTCCAAGCCTTGAACAGGCATATATGGCAACCGGTCACAACTCTGCCTTTGTAGATGATGACGGCAAGATGTATCTCGTATATCACACAAGATTCAATGACGGTGGCGAGGGGCATTCTCCGAGAGTACATCAGATGCTTATAAATGAGGAAGGCTGGCCGTGTGAGCTGCCATATCAGACACAGGGCGAGACAGTGAGCGAGGACGGTTACGACAAGAGCGATATAGTTGGACGTTACTATGTGATCAATCAGGGTACGGACATCAGCGATAAAATTGCAAACCCGAAGATCTTTTATCTTGAGAAAAACGGCAAAGTAAAAGGAGAAAAGACAGAAGGCACCTGGACATATAACAAAGGCTCATACTACATGGATATCACGATAGACGGTGAAAAATTTACCGGAGTATTCTGCCAGATGAAGGACGAGGCAGGAACAGATGTGATGACATTCTCAGCAGTAGGAAACAATGAGAGCGTATGGGGTGTAAAATATATCGATTAAAGGGTAAAAAGGTATCATCGATGCATGTTTGCATGCAATTCGATGTATGCCTTAGAGTCCCTCAATTGATCATATGAATTAAAGGAGAAAAACATGGATAATACATTAAAATATAACGAACCATGGATACTGCAGCGCGCAGATCCATATGTATACAGACACACAGACGGAACCTATTATTTTACGGCATCGGTTCCTGAATATGACAAGATAATCTTAAGAAAATCAGACACACTTGCAGGCTTACAGAGTGCCTCTGAGACGGAAATCTGGCACAAGCATGAGAGCGGACCTCAGAGCATTCATATCTGGGCCCCTGAGATCCATTATCTGTTCGGCAAATGGTATATCTACTATGCAGGTGGAGATAAGGACGATATCTGGGCGATCAGACCATATGTATTAGAGTGTCAGGGTGATGATCCGATAAATGATCCGTGGATCGAAAAAGGCAAGATGCACAGAGCAGAGGAAGATGAATTCTCTTTTGAGGCATTTTCACTTGATGCGACGGTATTTGAGGTAAATGGAGACTGGTATTATATCTGGGCTGAAAAGGTAGGAGTTGGCAAGCAGATATCAAATCTCTACATAGCGCGCATGAAAAACGGCTACACACTCGATACGGTCCAGGTGCTTCTGACCACACCTGATTATGACTGGGAGCGTCATGGCTTCTGGGTAAACGAAGGACCGGCTGTTATCCAGCGCAATGGCAGGATATTTGTCACATACTCAGCCAGCGACACAGGCATCCACTACTGCATGGGAATGCTCACAGCGGACGCAGACGCAGATCTTCTTGATCCGCTTTCATGGAAAAAGGAGCGTTACCCTGTGCTTGGATCGGATGCAGGCGTAGGAGTCTACGGTCCGGGACATAATTCATTTACAGTAGATGATGAGGGAAATGATATCGTGGTATATCACGCAAGAACAGAGACTGAGATAGTGGGAGATCCGCTTTACAATCCGAACCGCCATGCGATGCTCATGAAGCTGAAGTGGGAGGACGGCAGACCGGTGTTCTCATTCTCCTAAGTACTGACCGGCACTTCCCACATATTATATAGTTTAGAGCCGCCGTGTGTGTGGGTGTGTGCGACTGCCGGTAGCGGAACTAGTTTAAATTGCTAATTTATTGGTGTGGATTTTAGGCTCTTTTGATTATTTATGTTCATTCGACAGCTGTACACTTGCACCGTGGTGTTCGCCTGTGTTATACGCTTGATCTATGACGTGTCGTGTGGGAGTTAATGCCGTTTGACAGCTAAAGGTTGCATGGGCGCGGCTCGTTCAAGCTTGTAATTTATCAAGTTTAAATGAAGTAAAAAGCGCGTTTGACGCACCCATGCATAATAAACTTAGCTGGAGACGGCATTTACTCCCACTAGACTAAGGAATCGTGAAAGCGTATGCCACAGGCGTACGCCGCGGCGAAAGTGTTCATCTGGCGAATGTACACAAACTTCGAGCCTAAAATCTACACCTAATAAATTTACGCAATTCCAACTAAATGTTCCGCTACCGGCAGTCGCACACACCCACACACACGGCGGCTCTTCAAATATTTTACAAGTGGGAAGTGCATCACCACTTCTTGTGAGGACAGTGCGACACACCGGTCAGTGCCCGAAGCTCCACATAGCAGCCACATGCATTGCAGGTTCCTGCATTGAGCTTCTCACAGGCTTTGCAGATCGAAAGCCTGCGTTCGTACTCAGAAGGAGCGACACGATCCTCACCTTTTATGGCATCAACATATTTCTTTATCATAGCCTGATCCGCCTCAGCCATCTCGCGGAGCAGGCATTTTTTACATATAAGTTCCATAGTGTTATCTCCTTGTGTAAAAAAAGACTCCACATCATAAGATGTGAAGCCCTTGTAATATTAAAATCGGTAAAGTGCAAAACTTTGAGCTTACTGCTCAATAGGAGCATAATTAATTGCGACCTCTATGTCCTGATCGTAGTTTCCGAAGTTTTTACCAAAAATAGTAAGACCACCGACATGTGCTGAAGTCTCCTCAACAGCGATACGGAAGCGTATGTTGCTCTTGTAATCAAGGTTAAGCTGTGAAGTAGTCACATCGGAAATCTTAAGACCGTCGATGAAAGTACCCTTGTGATTGATTACGAGAAGCTTAAGAAGTCCGTACTGATTCCAGTTTGGTGGCCACCACTCAGGTGTGAACATGCCGCGGACATCACCATAATCGCCCGGTGAGGTCCAGGAACCTACCTTTGTGTCATTTA
The DNA here is from genome assembly GCA_963641405.1 of bacterium. Taxonomy (GTDB): domain Bacteria; phylum Bacillota; class Clostridia; order Lachnospirales; family Lachnospiraceae; genus Roseburia. Next base: position 16,843 of record CAVICC010000043.1, read on the forward strand.
TATAGAAGCTTATGTCACTCGGCCAGTTGTTGTCTATGCCTGGAGCCTCGGAGCTTATCTCTGCGGAAAGGGAAAGCTGGGTGACTTTCTGGTTGCGCGGGATGAGGTTTGGAACCACATACTCCACATACCCCTTTGTAAACCACATGATGTCTGCGTTGAAGCGGTCGGGATGATCGAAGTAGCGCACATCATCAAGCTCACCGATCACAAATGACGATGTAGCCATACCGCATGTAGGGCAGATGTCATGTGATGAGAACTGTCCTACCTTTATAGAGGTATTAAATACATTTGTCAGATCGATAGGTTTTTCAATATCTACTATTATACGGTCTTGTATCAGGGAACACATCTTCTGATTGCCGTGTCCTGAGGAATCAGAAGATGTGGTGATAAGACCACACTCCTCAAGCTTCTTTATATGTCCGGTCAGAGCTCCATTGCTGATATTCAGCTCGCCTGCGAGCTGATTCATGCTCATCTGATCGTTTTCCAGCAATATATTAAGAATCTGAATACGGATATCAGAACCAAGTGCTTTGAATAGTTCGAGACCTTCAGTTAAAGATGTAATATGTATCATAA
>CAVICC010000043.1:17440-23850 GCA_963641405.1 bacterium
AACTGATTCTCCTAAAATATTTTATATTTTTATTATATGTATCTCGATATTATTTATAGTTCAATTATAGGAAATAGAGCTATTTATGTCAACAAAAAACCAAAAATCCTTTAACTTATTTTAAAATATCAAAAATGTATTGTGCAATTTGTATAGTTAATGTGGATTTATGAACGAAAAAAGAAGAAAAAATTAGATAGATTCAACGTAAACATAAATTAGTTTAAAAATAACTAAAATAAATATTGACATTTCGGGTAAGGAAATGTATATTATGTACATAAGCAAAACACATTAACAACTTGCTTTTGGTCAAATAGCTAAGAGCCCAGCATGAGACCGAGGGCAGTTGTTAGTACAACTTATCAATTTTCATTTTAAAGGAGGAAGGAAATGAAAAAGAAGTTAGTAAGTGCACTTATGTGTGCAACATTAGTTTCTACTATGCTTGCCGGATGTGGTTCTGGCGGTGGCAGCACAAACGGTACAGATGCAGCTGAGGGGGATACAGAATCAGCCGCAGCCGAGGTAGTATCAAATACTTACGGTGATTCAAACGGAACACATCTTGAGATGTGGACATTCGTTGAACTTCACGCTCAGCATTATGGAACAATGGTTGAGCAGTGGAACAAGGAACATCCTGATCAGACAATTGAGATCACATGTACTACATATCCATACAGCGATATGCATACAAAGCTTCTTACATCTTTAGAGGCAGGTACAGGTGCTCCTGATATCTGTGATGTAGAGGTTGGACAGTTCCCTAACGTAGTAGCAGGTCTTGACAAATGGTTAGTACCACTTGATGATTATGCTTCAGATTATATGAGCACAATGGTTCCAGCCAGAATGGAGACATATCAGGGATCTGACGGACATTATTATGGAGCTCCTTATCACGTAGGTGCTACAGTAATGTACTACAACGTAGCAGCAATGTCAGAGGCTATGGGACTTTCACAGGATGATGTAATCGCAAAGATCGATGCAGTTAAGACATGGGATGATTACGAGGCACTCGGAACAGAATATGTTGAAGCAGCAGGAGAGAAAGGAACAAAATACTGGACATCTGTTGATACAGGCGGAACAGACTGGTTATGGCTTGCAATGGCTGAGTACGGAGAAGACTGGACAGGAGGATTTGACGATGACGCAAATGTACAGCTTGAGTCAGTTAGCAAGATGCTCACAATGCAGCAGAAATGGTTAAAGAGTGATCTTGCTGAGGTTTCGCCAGATGGACATACTGATCTTGAGGCTGGTTACCAGAATATCCTTGATCACAACATCGTTTCATTCCCTAAGGCAATGTGGTACATGAGCCGTTTCACAAACTACATGTCAGAGGAAAAAGGCAACTGGTATATTGCACAGTGTCCTGTATTTGAAGAGGGACAGAAGTGTTCAGTAGGTATCGGTGGTACAGGTACAGTTGTTACACAGCAGTCAAAAGCTCAGGAGCTTGCAGCAGAATTTGTTTGCTGGGCTAAGATGTCTGAGGAAGGTGAGCAGAACATCTGGGATACACTTGGATTTGACGTATGTAATACAACTTGCTGGTCAGATGATGCATTTGCACATGATGACAACAATCAGTACAACCAGTTCTTCATTAACTATCCATACGATGTACTCAACTCTATCGGAATGGACAACATTGGAAAGATTTCTGTAGTTGCTATCAGCCCGACAATCAGTGAGTATGTATGTAATACAACTCTTAATGAAGTGCTCGAGGATCCTGATTACAGCGTAGAAGACGCATTACAGGAACTGCAGGATGCAGTAGACATGGAACAGTAATATAGAATAGTCAACTGTTTTATGAATTTAAAAGGGGAGGTTTACGGAGGCTTGTCCTCCTTGCCTCCCCTTTGTTAATAGAAAGAGGTGCGTAAATTGAAGATCAAAAAATTCTTATATTCACAAAAAGTTGCGCCATATATTTTTGTAATTCCATTTATCTTAAGCTTTGCATTTTTCTGGGTATATCCTCTTATCTCGTCAGTTACGATGAGTTTTCAGGATATCACTCCTCTAGAGACAAAGTTTGTAGGAATAGATAATTATAAAAAGCTGCTCAGCGATAAAGTCTTTCTTACAGCGATCAAGAATAGCGCAACATATATGTTTTGGACATTAGTACTGCTTATTCCATTCCCTATGCTTTTCGCAGTACTTATGGATAGCAAACTTGTTAAGGCAAAAGGAGTATGGAAAGCAATCCTTTATATGCCGGCTCTTACATCAGTAGTTATTTCAGGTACATTATTCCGTCTTATGTTTACAGAGTACAGCACAGGACAGATGAACAAGATACTTGCATTCTTTGGAATGGATCCGTTCAAATGGCTTAAGGTAGGCTGGACTGGAATGGCTGCACTTTTGGTAGTAGCATGCTGGAGATGGACAGGTGTAAATATGCTTTATTTCCTGTCAGGACTCAAATCTATTGACGCATCATTATATGAGGCGGCAGACATTGATGGAGCAAGCGGTTGGCAGAAATTCCGCTATGTGACATTACCATTACTTAAACCTACGACAATCTACGTTCTTACAATTTCAATCTACGCAGGACTTGCAATGTTCTTAGAGTCATACATGCTGTGGGCAGGAAACAACTCACCTCACAATATCGGACTTACTATCGTAGGTTATCTGTACAAACGTGGTATTGAGAAAAATGATATGGGTTATGCATGTGCAGTCGGTATGGTACTTCTTGTAATAGCACTTGTTATCAACATAGTACAGCTCATATTAAACGGAACATTCAAGAACGAGGAGGACTAAAAAGATGGCAGATAAAAAGAATAAAGTACGTTCTGTCTCTGATACACCAAAACACAAGATTGGTGTTATATTAGGCACAGGATTCTTCGTTATATTATGTTTGATCATTATTTTCCCGGTATTTGCAGGATTACTTGCATCATTTAGACCTGGTAAAGTACTTATCAGAAAAGGTCTTTCACTTGACCTTGATATCTCTACCATGAGTCTTGACAACTATACATACCTGTTTTCGGGAAATGCAGACAGTATTAAATATTTTATGTGGTATAAGAACTCACTTATTATCACTATTGTCACTGTAGCACTTACACTTATCATATGTTATTTTGTTGCATATGGTCTTACGATGTACAATTATAAGCTCAAGAACTTCCTGTTCTTCCTTGTTATCGCAACAATGATGGTACCTTTTGAGATTCTTATGCTTCCTCTTTACAAAGAGATCATCGCATTAAAACTTATTGATACATATGTAGGTGTTATCATAACAGGACTTTGTTCAGCATCAACAATATTCTTCTTCAGACAGTATCTGATGGGACTTCCAAAAGAACTTCTCGATGCAGCAAGAATTGACGGTGCAACAGAGTATGGTATTGCAACAAAGATTATTCTTCCGCTCACAAAACCGGCATTCGCATCTATGGGTATCCTTAGTGCGATGGGTGTATGGAATGCAATACTTTGGCCATTGCTTGTATTAAAGGGAGCTGAGAAGTTTACACTTCCAATCGGACTTAACACACTTCTCACACCATACGGAAACAACTATGATATGCTTATTGCAGGATCAATGTTCGGAATTTTACCTATATTTATAATTTTCCTCATCTTCCAGAAGTATATCATCGATGGTATGACAGCCGGAGCGGTTAAGGGTTAAATAATAATAAAAATAGAATAGTACAACTGATTATTTTAAAGTAGCACAAATGGTTACTGTCTGCGTTACCTACACTGGCAGTAACCTAGAAGGAGAGATTATGTCAAAACTTATAGTAAATAACGAGGCAAAAAAGAGCACAATTGCTCCTGAGATCTACGGACATTTTTCAGAACATCTCGGAAGATGTATTTATGAAGGTCTGTATGTTGGTGAAAATTCAGACATTCCAAACGTAAACGGTATGCGTACTGATGTAGTTGAGGCCTTAAAGGAGATGAAGATACCTGTACTCCGCTGGCCGGGTGGCTGTTTTGCAGACGAATATCACTGGATGGATGGAATCGGACCAAAAGAAGGCAGAAAGAAAATGATCAATACCCACTGGGGCGGTGTTGTCGAGGATAATAGCTTTGGAACACACGAGTTTTTCGAGCTTTGCCGTCAGTTGGGATGCAAGACTTATGTAAACGGTAACTTAGGAAGTGGAACAGTCCGCGAGATGAGTGAGTGGGTTGAATATATCACATTCAATGGTGTATCGCCTATGGCTGATCTTCGTAAGGAAAATGGCCATGAGGAGCCATGGACTATTGACTATTTCGGAGTAGGCAACGAGAACTGGGGCTGCGGCGGGAATATGCGTCCAGAGCATTATGCTGACGAGTACCGCAGATATCAGACATATGTCAGAAATTACGCTGGCAACCAGCCGATCCAGAAGGTCTGCTGCGGACCAAACGTAGATGACTATGAGTGGACAAAGAAGGTTATGGGCACATGCTTCGATCACTGTGAGCCAAAATTCCATGGTCTTATGGATGGTCTTTCACTTCATTATTACACTCTTCCTGAGACAGAGGATGACTGGAATATAAAGGGAAGTGCTACAGATTTTACTGAGGACGTATTCTATCAGACTCTTAAGAGGGGATATTTTATGGAGGAACTCATCAATCGCCATGGAGCTATCATGGATGAGTATGATCCTGATAAGAACATTGGACTTATCGTTGATGAGTGGGGCATCTGGTCAGATGTAGAGCCGGGTACAAATCCAGGTTTCTTATATCAGCAGAATACAATGCGTGATGCACTTGTTGCCGGTATGACATTAAACATCTTCAACAAACATTCTGACCGTGTAAAGATGGCTTGTATCGCACAGCTTATCAATGTACTTCAGTCAGTAATGCTCACAGACGGTGAGAAGATGATAAAGACACCTACATACTATGTATTCCACATGATGCGTCATCATCAGGGTGCGCAGCTTCTTGACAGCCAGCTTGTAGGCGGTGGTACAGTAGGTGCAGGAAAGAATGAGCTTCCAAAGGTTATCGAGTCGGTTTCTGAGGATGCAGACGGAGTGATCACAGTTACACTTACAAACAACTCACTTGAGGCAGCAGAGGATATCGAGATCCAGCTTACAAATGAGGGAGACAAATACAGTGTGACAGAGGCAAGATACATCACAGGAGCTATGGATGCACACAATACATTCGAGGCACCACAGGTGGTTGACGAGAAAGATTTTAGCGCATATGAGAAAACAGCAGCCGGAGTAAAAGTTACACTTCCTGCATGCAGTGTTGTAACACTTCGTCTCGCGAAATAATCTGCGATATCAGGGGATTTGTAAATGATCATCGTCCATGCCATTATTGGTGTGGACTGTGATATATAACATATGTAACTATTCGGGACAGAGACTTGTAAATATGAAGTTACTGAATGGTTATAAACAGGTGGACATAAGATAGGGACTAAGAAGGAAGGACAGATAGCATATGTCACGTGGATTAAATTACGACAATAAAGTATTAGCTATAGTAAGCGCAGTAGTAGATATGATAATACTTGGAATTTTCTGGTTCGTAACAAGTATTCCGATCTTTACCATAGGAGCATCAACTTCGGCTGTTTACTACACGATAAATAAGTGTATAAGAAACAGAAAAAGCTATGCATATGTGGAATACTGGAAGGCTTTTAAGTGCAATTTTAAACAGTCTACGCTCGCATGGCTCATATGGCTGATACCGGCAGCATTTCTTATTGCGGATTGTCTTCTTATGAAGCAGCAGCTTAAGGCAGGCGCACCTCTTGGAGTAATGTATTACTTCTTTTTAGTTCTTGCAGGAGCAGTGCTTTCGTGGGCATTTTATCTGTTTCCTTATATATCGAGGTTCGAGTGTACGGTAAAGGAGGCACTGAAAAAGTCATTGTTTATGATGATCGCCAACCTTGGCTGGTCAATCGTGCTTGTAGCTGTATTTCTGTTCATACTGTTTTGGTGTAGAGATTTAATGAGCTTGTTTGTACTGTTCCCGGGAGGTTTTGGAGCAGTGAAAAACTACATTCTGGAGAAAGTATTTAAAAAGTACAGAACCCCGGAAGATATTGCAAGGGAGCTTGAGGAAAACCGTACATACGCAAGCTAATGCAAAAAGGTGGGGATTACCCACCTTTTTGTATATACTTAATGTGCCAAACTTCCCACATGTTTTTATGGTGTGATGTCGCTTGGGGGTAGAGGTTCGCGGTTGCCGATAGTAGAACATTTTGCAGGGATTGCGTAAATTTGTTAGGCACCGATTTTGGGCTCGAAGTTTGTGTACATTTTGCCAGTTGAACACTTGAGTCGCGGTGTACGTCTGTGGCATACGCTTTCACGATTCCTTAGTCTAGTGGGAGTAAATGCCGGCTCCAGCTA
>CAVICC010000044.1:0-22893 GCA_963641405.1 bacterium
ATCTTAAGCGGAATTTGTGTAATCTATAGATGTGTTAATAATATTATAAAAGATTATAAAGTGAATATTGATAAGGCACATGAACAGGAGCGAAAAGCACGGGATGAAAAAGATCAACTGATGAGAAATATGGCTCACGATTTAAGAACACCATTAACGGGCTTGATGACATACATTGATATATTAAAATTGCAAAATAAATCAAATGAGAGTATTAATAAAAATTTAGATATTCTGACGTCTAAGGTTAATGAATTAAGAGATCTTTCAAATCTACTGTTGGATTTTTCTATAGCAAGTTCAGACGAGAATATACATTTAGATGAGCCTTCGGTTGTAGAATATGCAATAGGAGATTATCTTTCTGAAATGCATACTATTATAAGCCAGAATGGATTTTTTGTTAATATTGAAAATATTAATTGGGAAAAAGTAAAAGTTGCTGTAAACGGAAGTTTACTATCGAGAATATTTAGTAACCTCACTAATAATATTTGCAAGTATGCTGATATTGATGAAGAAGTTGTTATGGAAACTGTATATTCCAAAAATATATTTGAAATATGTATAAGCAATACGGTATGTAGGGAAAAAAGTTTATTGGAGAGTACAGGATTAGGATTAAAAAATGTTGAGTTATTGATGAGACGTATGCATGGCAGAGCTATTTATGAAACAAAAGAAAACTTCTTTTTTGTAAAATTGCGGTTTCCGATTGTGTACTGAATTGCAAACTTTAGAAATCTTTAGAAATCTTTAGAAAACTTAAGAAGTTCCTTTCCTTTTCTTTAAAACATTGTGATACGATTTTTTGTAGATATCTATGGGAACAATTAATAAATGAATGAAAACGGAAGGAGAGTTTTTACAATGAAGAGAAAAATGACATATATGGTTTTAGGTCTTACAACCTTATTGATGGTGGGATCAACAACTGCTGTTAGTGCATATACTAAAAGCAATTTTTCGTGTACAGCAACAAAACTAATGGATGGCGAAAGTACACATATTAAAAAATATGCTGGAGCTACAAAAGGAGAAGCCACAGTAAGTTCGATGACTAATAAAGGAAAGTCTTATGAAATGTGGATTGAGAAAGGGACAACTGGTACAAATGTTACTTTGAATTATGCATTTACAAATACTTGTACGAAGAGATTACCATATTGTAGACCGGCATATCAAACTGATTCATATGAGGCAAAGCTCAATATAAGTACATCTTTGAATAATTTTGAGTCATGTACTTTCTCAGGAAAGTGGTCTCCAAATTTGTATGCAGGGGATTGATAGTGGAAAGGAAATGAAAATATGCTATATATAAAAAAGTATTCGGGGTTTATTATTGCTATTGTTATAGGACTACTTCTTTATGAAGAGGCAAATTACGCATATACATATAGAGTTGATGCTGCTTATGCAGATCATATGATATACAGACTTATACTTAGTATGGGATCTGGAAGTAGTGGCTGGAATGGAATTCTATTTCCGATACTCGCAGCACTTCCTATGGGAATATCATATGTCAGAGAATATAGAAGCGGATATTTGAAGCTGCGTCTGCAAAAAATGTCTAGAAATAGGTATATTGTGGTAACTTTAATACAAAATGCGATACTTGGCGGTATGGGTTTACTTACACCATATGCTGTATATTGTCTGCATTTATATTTTGAGTATGGAACTAAGGCCTACTTAAATATAAAAGAGGGAGAGACTGTTATTATGTTTAATCCTGAACTGGCAGCCTCGAATACTATAGCATATGTTTGCTTACTTGGTGCGTTTGTTTTGTTGGCTGGATTCACATTTGCTACTTTTGCAATTGGTATATCGGCATGGATTAAAAACACTTTTCTGACACTGATATTACCATTTGCTCTTTGCATTGCTATGGCGATATTGATACCGGATAATAGATTTGATCTGCTTTTAATATTTGCACCTAATGGATATGCATGGGCATCTGTTCCAATAATATTAATTATGTCAGGGATATTGATTTTAACCGGTATTATTTTATTTGCGGTAGGAGTTAAAAATAATGAAAAGTAAATGGTTTCATTTATTAATAACTACACTTATAATTTTTATCTATATGCAATTTGAATACGTACGTTATTGTATGGAATGTGATGCTGGATATCAGGAGTATTCGTATGTTAATGCGATTATGAATATTGTTGGAGACAGATATTTAATTTTGCTGGTTTGCGGAATTTTAACAGTATGGAACATTGCCAGATTAATGGCGGTTACACAGAACAATTTTTATCTCAAATTGAGAGTTGGAAGTGAATATAGGGCAAATATTATTGAAATAGTATATGCATTCAAATATGCAGTGATTATTGTAGCTATCCAATGTATGATAATCAATATGATAGCAATGGTAAATACTCTTTATAGTATTAAATCGCATATGTTCCATATGATAAATTTATTTCAGTTATTTGGGAATTTGTTATTATTTTACTGGCTTTTGGGGTGCGTTACCATACTATTTAACAAATTGATAAATATAGGATGGGTGGCTAATATCAGCAGCATTGTATGTTTGCTCATAAATGTTGTTATCAGCAATAGAATTACTTTTAAAGACTCTTTTTGGGGAAGAAAATCATGGATTTCTCATTTAATGGTCACAGAGGCAAAAACATATAACCTGTATTTTATATATTGGTTTGTGAGTATTGCGTTGATAATAATGGTCATATTTTATAGAACCGTTATAATTGACTGTTTTAAAAGAATACTTACAATATGTCTTAAGTCATATTATGGTCTTACTTTGGTAGTTGCAGTTGCTGTATGGAGTATATATGGTTGTGTTTCTAAACAATATATGTCAGATATAACTAACTATTTTGCCGGATTTAAAAAAATGGATATTTTCTTATTATTATATCTTTTTTATCAAATACCAATCTGGACGTTATTATATTATTTTTTGACAAAAAACTTTTCGTTTTATTATATTCAGTATGCCTTGAGAAAAGGAAAAACAATTAGCTGGATGAAACATTTGATAATAATATTTCTGGTATGTACATATCTGTATTATGGAGTGGGAATTATAGTAATTGCATTTATTTCAGGAACAGTAATAAATGTACATTTATTAATTGAAATGAGCAATATGATCTTACAGACAATAGCTTTGTTACTGTTGGTATTTTTATGCTGGTTACATGAATCAGGGGACAAACACATTGGATTTATAATGATCGTTATATGCCATATTGTGGCAGGTACATTATTTTCGTGGCTGCCGCTTACACAGGGGCTGTATATTTCACATATGACGTATCAGCCGGAGTGTGTGGTATTTCAGATAGTGGAGAGCTTAGTTATAGGTTTGGTCATTGCTGTAATGTTAAAAAATAAACATGAGGATATAATTTTACATAAGTGGAAGGCAGACAATATATGAAAATAGAGCTGGATAATGTATCGAAGAATTTTAAAAATCAGACCGTATTAGAAAATGTCAATTTAAAATTGGAGTCAGGAAAAATCTATGGTCTAGTTGGAAGAAATGGTAGTGGGAAAAGTGTTTTGCTGAAAATGATGACCGGGTTAATGAATCCGTCAGACGGAATAATAAAATATGGAGGAGTCCCACTGAAAAAGGGGCAGTATGCAAAAGATGTTGGGATAGTGTTGGACTGCATAGGTTTTATGCCAGAGTATACTGCGAAGGAAAATTTACTTTTACTGGCAAGAATTAATAAGAAAATAAGTGAGGAAAGAGTTGATGAGATTTTAAAAAAGGTGGGACTTGAACCGGATTCCAAAAAGGTTTATCGTAAGTTCTCATTAGGTATGAAGCAGAAGTTAGCAATAGCTCAGGCTTTTATGGAAGAACCTCAGGTATTGTTTTTGGATGAACCTATGAATGCATTGGATGATCAATCGGTTCAGGATATGAGAATAATGTTTAGAGAATATGTGAATAAAAAACCTGCTATTATGGTTATAACAAGTCACCATAAGGAAGATATAGAAATTCTATGTGATCAGGTTTATAGTATAAAAAATGGATATATAAGTGCTGTTGAGGAGACGGCTTAGAAAATTTACATTCTTAAGAATTGTTTAAGAAACTTATACGGATTAGTATGATAACATATTTATAAAGCAACTAATTGTAAAAGGATAATTAACTATCAAGGAGAATACTTATGAAGAGTGAAAAATTGCAGCATCAATTTGTTGGCTTGCAGCAGCATTATTATTTGCGGTAGATCAGATTAATTTACACACATCTTACCTGACTATGGCAATCAGGAACTATACAGTGAATATTGGATATATAGATAGTGTTCCAATGATCGTACTTGCGGTGATATTTGTGCTTGCCGGTATTGGATTTCTTGTATCAGAAAAATTTAAGAAGAACTAAGTGAATATTTTTTCACAAAAGCCTCCATACTTATAGAAAAGAAGTATGGAGGTTTTCTATGAGCAGAAATATAGAGAGTCACGATTCGGTGCTCTTGCTTCAGGAGTGCAGTTCGGGATGTAAGATGGCACTTGAGAGCATGGATGATATCAGGGCGCATGTGGAGGATAAACAGCTGCGCCAGTTGATAGATAAGTATTATGACGAGCATGTAAAGCTGGGAGTGGATTGCAGGGATATGCTGGATCGGATCGGAGCAGATACAAAAGAGCCGGGAATGTTTGCGAAAGCGGCTGCGAAGATGCAGACTGCTATGAAGATGGCGATGAATGATGATCGTACGCAGGCGGCAAAGCTTTTGACAGAGGGCTGCAATATGGGGATAGAGACGATCAGCAGCAGTATCAATGAGTACCGTGATGCGGATGAGAAGAGCGTTGCGATAGCAGAGAGACTGCGCGATATAGAAGATCATATGGTGGGCGATTTACAACCGCTTATATAACAGTAAAAGGGCTGCTGCACCGGATTGGTGCGGCAGTCTTTTATGCGTAACTATCCAGCATCATGCCGGAATAAATTGACGAAATATATGGTGTGTTGAAGTTGTGCCCCGGATTTTTGTAGGCAACAACAACTTTCTGCACATAGTTCATAGGATTGATCGTGACACCGTTTGCCTTTTCACCGATGGTATCCTTCAGTGAAGTCAGGGCAGCGAAAGTATCGTCTGCGCGGTCAGGCTTTAGTGCAGCGGAAAGAATATCACGGTCGATGGTCAGTTTTCCGTTGTCATCCACCATGAGTCCTATGTATGCCAGATTGGCTTTTGAACCCTGTGTAACAGAACCGATATCCTGCAGCAGCTTGTGCCCGTCGGCTGAATCAGCCTGGGAGTATGTGTTTGCTACATCTATCATATTGTTGTAGGCATCTATGAGGGTCTGTACATTGTCTGCCACAGCATCGGAGTTTGCCTTGAAGCCTATTGTGGCAGGTCCGGTATCAGAATTTGGCTTTTTCAGCGTCAGCTCAAATGCATTGTTTATGGTAAATGTATTTGAGAGTGATGAATGTTCCTTGCCGTTTAGAGTAAAATCTGAATTCTGCGCGGCTGATGATACATTGTTGATACCGAGCAGCTCCATCGCATTTATGGACTCGGAGGTAGCTGATGGCGAGATCGAAAACAGTGAATCTTCGCTTTCACTCAGACCTGTCTGTACTGAGGTAAGCCGCAAAGCTGCTTTTCCTGACTCGTCATGTACGATGTCTGCCTCGATGCCAAGCCCTGAGCTGTTTACGAGCCTCATGAGCTTCGCCTGCACATCACCGTTTGTATCGCCTGTGTTTACTCCGAACTGGAACTCATATGAGGATGCGTTCGTGGTCAGATCAAAGGAGTAGTTTCCGGGCAAGAAAGAAAGAGCATCACTGTCGATGAAATTTCCTGTATTTACCTGAGGTGAGGCGAGACGTTTTACCTCTATGTCAAACTGGTTTGTGCTGTTATTTTCAGTGCCGTCACCTACATATTTGACGCTGACGGAATCATTGTCAGAGGACTCGGCTACCTTTTTCTGGAAGGAGTCAGATGAATCAGCATATTTATCCGATAATGAATCTACGGCATTTAATATAGATTTTGAGCTTTCCTTTATATCTATGGCATATTTTTTTGCTTCAGACATATTGGAAATCTTATACAGAGGGGACTCTTTGTTTGTCTTTATTATTCGGTTGTATACCTTGCGCAGGTCGCTTTTCTTATGAGAATCGTAACGCGATACTTCTTTATTGGCATAGGTGCTGACATAATAATCGTAGGCACTGTCTATCTTTGCCATAAAGACCCCCTCCTTTCATCCGTGAAATTCATCTAATCCTTTAAATATGTAATTGAAAAAATATTCTACTTATACATATATATTATATCGGCAAAAAACGCTGTTTACAACAACTAAATGCTTGAAAAATGTGATGAAATGTACTATATTTAGTAGCAGAGACTTTAAATTACAAATTTTCGCAATAAATTTGTAAAAGGCTATTGACGTTTACGAATGAGTTGTGCTATATTATACAGGCTTGGAAATAGGTCTTTTTTTTATGCCTTTTTTTAAGGGTACAAACAACAAAGAATTTAAACGGAGGTGGAAGTCGTGCGTACAAAGATTACATTAGCGTGCACAGAATGTCAGCGTCGTAATTACAACATGACAAAGGACAAAAAAACTCATCCGGACAGAATGGAAACCAAGAAGTATTGTAGATTCTGCAGAACTCATACAATGCATAAGGAAACAAAATAGTCTAGGAACTGAGTAAAGGAGTACATTATGGGACAGAATGAAAAAGTCGAAAAAGCTCCAAAAACAAGCTGGTTTTCAGGTCTTAAATCTGAATTTCAGAAGATTATCTGGCCTGAGAAGCAATCGGTCATCAGACAGACGATTGCGGTGCTGGCGGTTTCAGTAGTTACCGGTCTTATTATTGCGCTTCTTGACTGGGGTATCCAGCAAGGCGTAGATTTCCTTATTGGTTTAAACATTTAACACGGAGGCAAAGTGATTATGACAGAAGCGAACTGGTATGTAGTTCATACCTATTCAGGTTATGAAAACAAAGTCAAAGCTAATATTGACAAAACAATCGAAAACAGACATCTTGAGGACCAGATCCTTGAAGTGCGTGTTCCTATGGAGGACGTGACAGAGGTAAAGAACGGTGTTCGTAAGCAGGTTTCCAAGAAGATGTTTCCTGGCTATGTGCTTATTCATATGATTATGAATGACGATACATGGTACGTTGTACGAAATACCAGAGGCGTAACTGGATTTGTAGGTCCTGGAAGTAAACCGGTACCTCTCACAGAAGCCGAGATGAGACCTTTGGGTATTAAGACGGACAATGTGGTAGTTGATTTCGCTGAGGGTGACATGATAGTCGTTATCGGTGGTGTCTGGAAAGACACAGTCGGTGTTATCACAGCTATGAATTATCACAAACAGACAGTTACAATTAATGTAGAGCTGTTCGGTCGCGAGACACCGGTAGAAGTAAGTTTCGCAGATGTTAAGAAAACAAATTAAGGAGGCAATTCCAAATGGCAAAGAAAGTAGAAGGATACATTAAATTGCAGATCCCTGCTGGAAAGGCAACTCCAGCTCCTCCAGTTGGACCTGCACTTGGACAGCATGGTGTAAACATCGTAGAGTTCACAAAGCAGTTTAATGCAAAGACAGCCGATCAGGGCGACTTAATTATCCCTGTAGTTATTACTGTATATGCAGATAGAAGTTTTAGTTTCATTACTAAGACACCACCTGCTCCAGTATTAATCAAGAAAGCTTGCAAGATTCAGTCTGGTTCAGGTGAACCAAACAAGAAGAAAGTTGCTAAGATCACAAAGGCGCAGATTCAGGAGATCGCTGAGCTTAAAATGCCTGACTTAAATGCAGCTTCACTTGAGTCTGCTATGAGCATGATCGCTGGTACAGCAAGATCAATGGGGGTAGAGGTGACAGAATAGCACTTAGCGAAGCCGAGCGCTGTGCGCGACGGTTGAGGTTAGTGCGATGTCGTTCTCAGAGATTAGTGAAAGCGAGCCGGTGGCGAAGCTTGAACTTAGCGATGAGAACATTCCCTAAAAAGAAGTTACAAATTTATGTAACTTAAATCAAAATAACAAAGAAACGTAAATAGTGGGAGGGTCCTCTCCCGATATTACCACCAGGAGGTTATTATTTCATGAAAAGAGGAAAGAAGTATCAAGACGCTGTTAAAGCATTTGATAAGAAAGAGCAGTACGATGTTGCTGACGCTATCTCTATCGTAAAGAAAAATGCTACAGCTAAATTTGATGAGACAATCGAACTTCATCTTAGAACAGGTTGTGATGGACGTCACGCAGAGCAGCAGATCCGTGGAGCGGTTGTTTTACCACACGGAACTGGTAAAAAAGTTAAAGTTTTAGTTTTCGCAAAGGGAACTAAAGTAGACGAGGCACAGGCAGCAGGAGCTGATTTCGTTGGTGGAGAGGAATTGATTCCAAAGATCCAGAACGACGGATGGTTAGATTTCGACGTTGTAGTTGCTACACCTGATATGATGGGCGTTGTTGGTCGTTTAGGACGTGTCCTTGGACCAAAGGGCTTAATGCCAAACCCAAAAGCAGGAACAGTTACTATGGACGTAACAAAAGCTGTAAACGACATCAAAGCTGGTAAGATTGAGTACAGATTGGACAAGACAAACATTATCCATGTGCCAGTTGGAAAAGCATCTTTCACAGACGAGCAGTTAAACGACAACTTCCAGTCTCTTATGGGTGCAATTAATAAAGCAAAACCTGCTAGCTTAAAGGGTCAGTATATTAAGAGTGCAACTCTTACATCTACAATGGGACCTGGCGTTAAGTTAAACGTGGTTAAGATTACACAGTAAGATAGTTAAACAGTTACAGTAAAACAATTTACAAGACCTATCAAACGCCAAGCAAAAGTTTTGCGGAAAAGTAATTGACATCCGTAATATAGTTTGATATAATTTGCAATGCATATTGCCGAAGACAGTAGGTGCCGCAAGGCGTAAACGTAGAACCTACCGAGGGGATGTTCGAGATTTATCTTGAATTTTGACTTGTACCCTTCTGTCGACAGGCAGGAGGGTTTCTTTGATTAATAAATCAAATACCTCATGTCTTTTATGCAAAAATCTAAAAGGAGGTAAATGAATCGTGGCAAAGGTAGAACTTAAACAGCCAATCGTAGACGAGATTTCCGGAGTTATAAGTGGTGCACAGTCAGTTGTAGTAGTTGACTACCGTGGACTTACAGTAGCAGAGGATACTCAGTTACGTAAACAGTTAAGAGAAGCTGGTGTGTCTTACAAGGTATACAAGAATACTTTAGTAAGCCGTGCAGTTGAAGGAACAGAGTTCGAGGGCTTAAGAGATGTCCTTGAGGGACCAAGTGCTTTCGCTGTTTCAGCAGATGATGCAACAGCTCCAGCAAGAATCTTAGCTAAGTTCGCTAAAACAGCTCCAGCTTTAGAAATTAAAGCCGGTGTGGTTGAGGGAACATACTATGATGCTGAGGGAATGAAAGCAATCGCAGCAGTTCCAAGCAGAGAAGAGCTTCTTTCAAAATTACTTGGAAGCTTACAGTCACCTATTACAAATCTTGCACGTGTTCTTAATCAGATCGCAGAGCAGGGTGGTGCAGCAGATGCAGCTGTTGAGGCAGCACCAGCTGAGGATGCTGCAGAGGAAGCTCCAGCAGCAGAATAATTCAAATAAAATATTTGAACGAAATTATCAATATTAAATTTTAAAATGGAGGAAATTATAATGGCAAAGTTAACAACAGCAGAGTTTATTGATGCTATCAAAGAGTTAAGCGTATTAGAGTTAAATGATTTAGTAAAAGCTTGTGAAGAAGAGTTCGGTGTTTCTGCAGCAGCAGGTGTTGTAGTTGCAGCAGCAGGCGGAGCTGGAGAGGCAGCAGAAGAGAAGACTGAGTTCGATGTAGAGCTTACAGAAGTTGGACCAAACAAAGTTAAGGTTATCAAAGTTGTTCGTGAGATCACAGGTCTTGGACTTAAAGAGGCTAAGGATGCTGTTGACGGTGCTCCAAAGGTTATCAAAGAGCAGGCTGACAAAGCTACAGCTGAGGATGCTAAGGCTAAACTTGAGGCTGAGGGTGCAAAAGTTACTCTTAAATAGTCGGATAGGCTACGAGCGGAGTAGAAATATAAAAAGAGTCGAAGGCAAATTTATTTGCTTTTCGGCTCTTTTTTATATTTCTATTGCGCGACAGTCGGAGCGCGTGAAAAAATGCGTAAGCATTTTTGAACCTACTCCGCCCGTAGCATGCCTGACTTTTTAAATAGAAATGATGCTCAACGGAACATGAAAAAAATAATATTCAAAAAACACTTGCAATGCTCTTTGATTTGTTGTATAGTATACGTTGCACTATTGTGGTGCAGTAGGCATTTTCATGCATTTTTTTAGAGACTGCCATTTGTCAATAGGTAATTTCAACTAAAAAGAAATCACAATACTGTGCAATTATAAAAAACCACAAGATATAGTAACTGGGGTGGTTTTTAAAACATTATCTAGATGCTTGCTAGATTAAAATAAAAACGAGAGGTGAAACGTCAATGGAGAAAAACAGAATACGTCCGGTCACAACTGGAAAAAGCATGCGTATGAGTTACTCAAGACAAAAAGAGGTTCTGCAGATGCCGAACCTGATAGAGGTCCAGAAGGATTCTTATCAGTGGTTCTTGGACGAAGGGCTTAAAGAAGCTTTCGCAGATATCTCTCCAATCGCAGATTACAGCGGAAAGCTTAGTCTCGATTTTGTTGATTTTACATTATGCGAAGATGATGTAAAATATACAATCCCTGAGTGCAAGGAAAGAGATGCAACATACGCAGCTCCTTTAAAAGTTAAAGTCAGACTTCACAACAAAGAGACAGATGAGATAAACGAGCATGAGATTTTCATGGGTGATCTGCCTTTGATGACAGAAACTGGTACATTCGTAATCAACGGTGCAGAGCGAGTTATCGTTAGTCAGTTAGTTCGTTCTCCTGGTATTTATTACGGAATTGCTCATGATAAACTCGGTAAGACCTTGTATTCGTGTACTGTTATTCCAAACCGTGGTGCATGGCTTGAATATGAGACAGACTCTAACGACGTTTTTTATGTAAGAGTAGATAGAACACGTAAGGTACCTATTACAGTATTATTACGTGCACTTGGTGTAGGAACAAATCAGGCAATCCTCGATATGTTCGGAGATGAGCCAAAGATCCAGGCTTCATTCGGTAAAGACCCTGCTATCACAGAACGTGAGCCACAGGGAAGTTACGAGGCTGGTTTATTAGAGTTATACAAAAAGATCCGTCCGGGCGAGCCACTTTCAGTGGAGAGTGCAGAGAGCCTTATTACAGCAATGTTCTTCGATCCTAGAAGATATGATCTTGCTAAAGTAGGACGTTACAAATTTAATAAAAAACTTGCTCTTAAGAATCGTATCAGTGGACAGGTGCTCTCAGAGGATGTAGTAGATCCGTCTACAGGAGAGGTTATCGCTGAGGCAGGTACTACTATCACAAGAGAGCTTGCATATCATATCCAGAATGCTGCTGTACCAGCAGTGTGGATCCAGACAGAAACAAGAAATGTTAAGATCCTTTCTTCTATGATGGTTGACATCAGAAGTTGGATTCCTGAGATCGAGGATCCAAAGGCACTTGGCATTACTGAACTTGTTTACTACCCTGTACTAGCACAGATCATGGAAGAATATGATTCTCTTGAGGACAGAATAGAAGCTATAAAGAGAGATATTTCAGACCTTATTCCAAAGCATATTACTAAAGAGGATATCTTCGCATCTATCAACTACAATATGCATCTTGAGTGGGGCGCTGGAACAGATGACGATATCGATCATCTTGGAAACAGACGTATCCGTGCGGTAGGTGAGCTGTTACAGAACCAGTACCGTATCGGTCTCTCAAGACTTGAGCGTGTCGTTCGTGAGAGAATGACTACACAGGACTTGGAAGGAATTTCACCTCAGTCACTCATCAACATCAAGCCTGTAACTGCGGCTGTTAAAGAGTTCTTCGGTTCTTCACAGCTTTCGCAGTTCATGGATCAGAACAACCCTCTTGGAGAGCTTACTCACAAGAGACGTTTATCAGCTCTTGGACCTGGTGGTCTTTCAAGAGACCGTGCTGGATTCGAGGTTCGAGACGTACATTACTCTCATTATGGACGTATGTGTCCTGTAGAGACTCCTGAGGGACCTAACATCGGTCTTATTAACTCACTTGCATGCTATGCAAGGATCAATGAGTATGGTTTTGTCGAGGCACCATACCGTAAGATCGACAAGACAGATCCTAAAAATCCTGTAGTTACTGAGGATGTTGTATACATGACAGCAGATGAGGAAGATAACTATCACGTAGCACAGGCTAACGAGAAGCTTGATACGGATGGACATTTCGTTCGTAATTCTGTATCAGGTCGTTATAGAGAAGAAACACAGGAGTACGATAAGACAGCATTTGATTATATGGATGTTTCTCCTAAGATGGTATTCTCAGTCGCTACAGCGCTTATTCCTTTCTTGCAGAATGATGATCCTACTCGTGCGCTCATGGGATCAAATATGCAGCGTCAGGCAGTTCCACTTCTTACAACAGAAGCTCCTGTAGTAGGAACAGGTATTGAGACAAAAGCCGCAGTTGACTCGGGTGTCTGCGTAGTTGCAAAAGCAGACGGAGAAGTTATCTCTTCAGAGTCTAATCGTATTATCATAAAAGAAAATGATGGAAACAAGAGAGAGTATATCCTTACAAAATTCTCTCGTTCAAACCAGTCAAACTGCTATAACCAGAGACCTATCGTATTCAAAGGTGACAAGGTTAAGGCAGGTGATGTTATCGCAGATGGTCCTTCTACATCACAGGGAGAGCTTGCTCTTGGAAAGAACCCACTTATCGGATTCATGACATGGGAAGGATACAACTACGAGGATGCCGTTCTTCTTTCAGAGCGCCTTGTAGAGTATGATGTATATACATCAGTTCACATTGAGGAATATGAAGTAGAGTCTCGTGATACAAAACTTGGACCAGAAGAGATTACTCGTGATGTTCCTGGTGTCGGTGATGAAGCTCTCAAAGACCTCGATGAGAGAGGTATCATCCGTGTGGGCGCAGAGGTACGTGCCGGTGATATTCTTGTAGGAAAAGTTACTCCAAAGGGAGAGACAGAGCTTACAGCAGAGGAGAGACTTCTCCGCGCAATCTTCGGTGAGAAGGCAAGAGAGGTTCGTGATACATCACTTAAGGTGCCACACGGTGCATATGGTATCGTTGTAGATGCAAAGGTATTTACAAGAGAAAACGGAGATGAGTTATCGCCTGGAGTAAACCAGTCAGTCCGTATATATATTGCTCAGAAGAGAAAGATCTCTGTCGGTGATAAGATGGCCGGACGTCATGGTAATAAGGGTGTCGTTTCCCGTGTACTTCCAGTTGAGGATATGCCATTCCTTCCAAACGGACGTCCACTGGATATTGTACTTAATCCACTCGGTGTGCCTTCACGAATGAACATCGGTCAGGTCCTTGAGATTCACTTAAGTCTTGCTGCAAAAGCACTTGGATTTAATGTGTCTACACCGGTATTTGATGGTGCTGTAGAGATCGATATCGAGGATACTCTTGAGCTTGCTAATGATTACGTAAATCTTCCATTTGACAAGGAAGAACTTGAGGAAGATCAAAAGTCAGAGCATCCATACTGGTCTGCTGACAGTGAGATTTTCTATGATAAATATGTTGATACTCTTCGCGATGATGTTATGGAGTATCTCTCAGAGAACAGAGCACATAGAAGCTTGTGGAAGGGAGTTCCAATCTCTAAGGATGGAAAGGTTCAGCTTAGAGATGGTAGAACCGGAGAATGCTTCGACGGAAAAGTTACTATCGGACATATGCATTACCTCAAACTCCACCACCTGGTTGATGATAAGATCCATGCACGTTCAACAGGACCTTACTCATTAGTAACACAGCAGCCACTCGGTGGTAAAGCGCAGTTCGGTGGACAGCGTTTCGGAGAGATGGAGGTTTGGGCACTTGAAGCATATGGTGCCGCTTATACACTGCAGGAGATCCTGACAATGAAATCCGATGATGTTATCGGACGTGTTAAGACATACGAAGCTATCATCAAGGGTGATAACATCCCTGAGCCTGGTATTCCTGAGTCATTCAAGGTACTTCTTAAAGAACTTCAGTCATTGGGACTTGATGTAAAAGTACTTGATGAGGATAGAAATGAAGTCGAGCTTATCGAGACAAGTGAGTATGGCAACACTGATATCAATTCAATCATTGGAAATGATAAGGATTACGCATTCGAAGATAGCGAGTCATTTGCACAGCATGGATTTACAAAGCAGGAATTCGATGAGAATGAAGAGCTTGTTGATATAGAAGAGGAAGAGGCTCCTGAGACAGCCGATGACGATTTTTTTGCTGATGAAGTTCTTGACGACGAAGAATAATTAGAAGGGAGTGCCAAAATGCCAGAAACAAATATAAATGAAAACAATCAGGCAATGCAGTTTGATGCAATTCAGATTGGATTAGCATCTCCTGAGAAGATTAGAGAATGGTCACATGGTGAGGTTAAAAAGCCAGAGACTATTAACTATAGAACATTAAAGCCTGAAAAAGACGGTCTTTTCTGTGAGAAAATATTTGGACCTCAGAAAGACTGGGAGTGTCATTGTGGTAAATACAAGAAGATACGTTATAAAGGTGTTGTCTGCGACCGTTGTGGCGTAGAGATCACAAAGTCAAGCGTTCGTAGAGAACGTATGGGACACATCGAGCTTGCCGCTCCTGTATCTCACATCTGGTATTTCAAGGGTATCCCATCACGTATGGGACTCATCCTTGACTTATCTCCACGTGTACTTGAGAGAGTATTATATTTTGCCTCATATATTGTACTTGATGCTGGTGAGACAAACCTTATGTACAAACAGATCCTCACAGAGGCAGAGTATCAGGAGGCATGTGATACTTATGGAAGATCAGCATTCCGTGTAGGAATGGGTGCTGAATCTATACGTGAACTTCTCGAGAATATAGACCTTGAAAAAGATTCAGCAGAGCTTAAAGCGGAGCTTGAGAATGCTACAGGCCAGAAACGTGCCCGCATCATCAAGAGACTTGAGGTTGTTGAAGCATTCCGTGAGTCAGGAAACAAGCCTGAGTGGATGATCATGACAGTTATTCCGGTTATTCCACCAGATCTTCGTCCAATGGTTCAGCTCGATGGAGGACGTTTTGCAACATCAGATCTAAACGACCTTTACAGAAGAATCATCAACCGTAATAACCGTCTTAGAAGACTCCTTGACCTTGGAGCACCTGATATCATCGTTCGTAATGAGAAACGTATGCTTCAGGAGGCAGTTGATGCCCTTATCGATAACGGCCGTCGTGGACGTCCTGTTACAGGTCCTGGAAACAGAGCTCTCAAATCGCTTTCAGATATGTTAAAGGGTAAAGGGGGACGTTTCCGTCAGAATCTTCTCGGAAAACGAGTTGACTACTCAGGCCGTTCAGTTATCTGTGTAGAGCCAAAACTTAAGATTTATCAGTGTGGTCTTCCAAAAGAGATGGCTATCGAGCTTTTTAAGCCATTTGTTATGAAAGAGCTTGCAGCTAATGGAACAGCACATAATATAAAGAGTGCTAAGAAAATGGTAGAAAGACTTCAGCCGGAAGTATGGGACGTTCTGGAAGATGTAATCAAAGAGCATCCTGTTATGTTGAACCGAGCTCCTACACTCCATAGACTTGGAATCCAGGCTTTCGAGCCAATCCTTGTAGAAGGTAAAGCTATCAAGCTTCATCCACTCGTATGTACAGCGTTCAACGCCGACTTCGATGGAGACCAGATGGCTGTCCATCTTCCACTTACTGCTGAGGCACAGGCTGAGTGCAGATTCATGCTTCTGTCACCAAACAACCTGCTTAAGCCTTCTGATGGTGGTCTTGTTGCTGTTCCTTCGCAGGATATGATTCTTGGAGTTTACTACCTCACAATGAGAAAACTTGCCGATCATAAGAATGATCCTAAGGCAGTTGCTGCTGTATCTTCTGATACAATATATACAGATATCGAGGAGCTAAAGAAGCTGACAACTCCTGATGAGAAGACAGGAAAGGCTCAGCTTGACCTCTATGATCTCATCTGGTTTGAGGATGTTACAGACGGTAACCGTCGCGTACTCTGCAGACCTATCGATCTGATCGGACGTTACTATGGAAGTGTAAATCGTGCAATGCTTGCATATGAGAATAAGGAAATTACACTTCACCAGAACATCAATGTTTACCGCACAGCTACACTTGCTGATGGGACAGAGGTTTCGGGATTTGTAGAGACAACAGTAGGACTTCTCATCTTTAATGAGAATATTCCACAGGATCTTGGATTTATAGATAGAACAAACCCTGAGAATGCACTCAAGTTTGAGGTTGATTTCCATGTAGGAAAGAAGCAGATCAAACAGATTCTTGAGAAAGTTATCAATACTCATGGAGCTACAACAACAGCAGAAGTTCTTGATAATGTAAAGGCTATGGGGTACAAATATTCAACTCAGGCAGCCATGACAGTATCAATTTCAGATATGACAGTGCCACCACAGAAGCCACAGATGATCTCTGACGCACAGGATACTGTTGACAAGATTACAAGACAGTACAAGCGTGGACTTATCACGGATGAGGAGCGTTATAAAGAGGTTGTCGAGACATGGAAAGATACTGATGATGCACTTACAAAGGCTCTTCTTTCAGGTCTTGATAAGTACAACAACATCTTCATGATGGCTGATTCCGGAGCCCGTGGATCTGATAAGCAGATCAAACAGCTTGCAGGTATGCGTGGACTTATGGCTGATACAACAGGACGTACTATCGAGCTTCCTATCAAGTCATGTTTCCGTGAGGGACTTGATGTACTCGAGTACTTCATGTCTGCACATGGAGCACGTAAAGGACTTTCAGATACAGCTCTTCGAACTGCCGATTCAGGATATCTTACAAGACGTCTTGTAGATGTTTCACAGCACATGATCGTTCGTGAGTCAGACTGCTGTGCTGGTACAGGCCGTGAGATACCTGGAATGGTAGTTAAAGCTTTCATGGAAGGCCGCGAGGAGATCGAGAGTCTTCAGGAGAGAATTACAGGTCGTTTCTCTTGCGATACAATCTGCGATAAGGATGGCAATATTATCGTAAAAGCAAACCATATGATCACACCAAAGCGCGCTGCTAAGGTAATGAGCGAAGGTGTTGATGAGAATGGAAATCCTATTACACAGGTTAAGATCCGTACAGTACTTACCTGCCGTTCGCACATGGGAGTATGTGCTAAGTGTTACGGAGCAAACCTTGCAACAGGTCAGGCAGTACAGGTTGGTGAGGCAATTGGTATCATCGCTGCACAGTCAATCGGTGAGCCTGGTACACAGCTTACCATGAGAACATTCCATACAGGCGGTGTAGCCGGTGGAGATATCACACAGGGTCTTCCTCGAGTAGAGGAGATTTTCGAGGCACGTAAACCTAAGGGACTTGCAATCATCACAGAGTTCGGTGGAACAGCGACTATCAAGGATACAAAGAAAAAACGTGAGGTTATCGTTACAAATAATGAAACAGGTGAGACAAAAGCTTATCTTATTCCTTACGGATCACGTATCAAGATCGTAGATGGTGCAGTGCTTGAGGCTGGTGATGAGCTGACAGAAGGTTCTGTAAACCCGCATGATATCTTAAAAATTAAAGGTGTTCGTGCTGTTCAGGATTACATGCTCCGCGAGGTACAGCGTGTTTACCGTCTTCAGGGTGTTGAGATCAACGATAAACATATAGAGGTTATCGTTCGCCAGTGTTTACAGAAAATCCGTGTAGAGGAAGCTGGGGATTCAGATCTCCTTCCAGGAAGCATGGTTGACTCTCTTGATTTCTTAGAGCTTAATGAGAAGCTTGAGGAAGAGGGCAAAGAGCTTGCAGTTGGTTCACAGGTATTGCTTGGAATCACAAAAGCTTCACTTGCTACCAACTCATTCCTTTCAGCTGCTTCATTCCAGGAGACAACAAAGGTTCTTACTGAGGCTGCTATCAAGGGTAAGATCGATCCGCTCATCGGTATGAAAGAGAATGTTATCATCGGTAAACTTATTCCTGCCGGAACAGGTATGAAGATCTATCGTAACATCAAGCTTGACAGTGATGTAAATGATGACGATACTCTTGATTTTGACGATGATGATTTTGCAGATTTCGCAGAGGAAAGCGAAGATGTTGATATCGAAGAAGTTGGAATCGTAGAGGCAGAGGATGTCGAGTAATTAAATATATGAGACCGGGTGGATAGAATATGTGCTCCCGGTCTCTTTTTTTACAAAAATACGCTTGACAAAAGACAAGTGGCTTTATATAATATTTTAGCATGCATAAGATTGCATTGCTTTAAAATAAAACAGGAGGTGAAAATAATGCCAACATTTAACCAGTTAGTAAGAAAAGGACGTCAGACTACTACAAAGAAGTCTACAGCACCAGCTCTTCAGAGAAGCTTTAACTCTCTTCAGAAGAAACCTATCAACACTTCTTCTCCACAGAAGCGTGGTGTTTGTACAGCTGTTAAGACAGCTACTCCTAAGAAGCCTAACTCAGCTCTTAGAAAAATCGCCAGAGTTCGTCTTTCAAACGGAATCGAAGTAACATCATACATTCCAGGCGAGGGACACAACTTACAGGAGCATAGTGTTGTTCTGATCCGTGGTGGCCGTGTTAAGGATTTACCTGGTACACGTTACCATATCATCCGTGGTACATTAGATACTGCAGGTGTTGCAAACAGAAAACAGGCCCGCTCTAAATACGGCGCAAAGAGACCAAAAGCAGCTAAATAATTTAGCAATATTGTGTATCACAAACAGAACTAAAGTAGGTTAGTGTTGGGATTAGACCTGCAAGTCGCAGGATTTCACTTTATGAATACAATTCCGCACGAACACATTAGAGAGACACATGTGAGTACCGATGAATTAATCCACAAAAATCATGATTAAGGAGGGAAGTAACGTGCCACGTAAAGGACATACTCAGAAAAGAGACGTATTAGCAGATCCAATGTACAACAGCAAAGTAGTTACAAAGCTTGTTAACAGCATTATGTTAGACGGTAAGAAAGGCGTAGCTCAGAAGATTGTATACGGAGCATTTGCTACAGTAGAAGAGAAGACAGGAAGACCAGCTCTTGAAGTATTCGAAGAGGCTATGAACAATGTAATGCCAGCTCTCGAAGTAAAAGCAAGACGTATCGGTGGTGCCACCTATCAGGTACCTATCGAGGTTCGCCCTGATCGTCGTCAGGCTTTAGGCCTTCGTTGGTTAACAATGTTCTCACGTAACAGAGGTGAGAAAACACAGGCTGAAAGACTTGCAAATGAGATCATGGATGCAGCAAACAATACTGGTGCATCTGTAAAGAGAAAAGAAGATATGCACAAAATGGCAGAGGCAAACAAAGCTTTTGCTCATTACCGTTTCTAATTTCTGCAAGACAAATGCATCCATGCTTTGGATGCATTTAGTTCACAGAAGTCAAATGTGTATATTACACTAAATATAGGAGGAAAAAACCTTGGCTGGAAGAGAATATCCACTTGAGAGAACCAGAAATATCGGAATCATGGCTCATATCGATGCTGGTAAAACAACATTAACAGAGCGTATTCTTTATTATACTGGTATTAACTATAAAATCGGTGATACTCATGAAGGTACTGCTACCATGGACTGGATGGAGCAGGAGCAGGAAAGAGGTATAACAATTACTTCAGCTGCTACAACATGTCACTGGACTCTTGAAGAGTTAACAAAACCAAAGCCAGGCGCATTAGAGCACCGTATCAACATCATTGATACACCAGGACACGTAGACTTTACAGTAGAAGTTGAGCGTTCACTCCGTGTACTTGATGGAGCCGTTGGCGTGTTCTGTGCAAAGGGTGGTGTTGAGCCACAGTCAGAGAACGTATGGCGTCAGGCTGACACATACAATGTACCTCGTATGGCATTCATCAATAAGATGGATATCCTAGGTGCAAACTTCTACGGAGCTGTAGACCAGATCCGTACAAGATTAGGAAAAAATGCTATCGTTCTTCAGTTACCAATTGGTAAAGAGGACGATTTTAAAGGAATTATCGACCTTTTCGAGATGAAAGCATATATCTACAATGATGAGAAAGGTGACGATATTACTGTTACTGATGATCTTGGAGATATGGCAGATCAGGCTGCTGAGTACCATACAGAGCTTATCGAGAAGATCTGTGAGTTAGACGATGATCTTATGATGATGTATCTTGAAGGAGAAGAGCCTTCAGTAGATGAGATGAAGAAAGTTCTCCGTAAAGCAACATGTGAGTGTACAGCAGTACCTGTATGTTGCGGATCTGCATACCGTAACAAAGGTGTACAGAAATTACTTGATGCTATCGTAGAGTTCATGCCAGCTCCTACAGATATTCCTTCAATCAAAGGAACAGATCTTGATGGAAATGAGATCGAGAGACATTCATCAGATGATGAGCCATTCTCAGCTCTTGCATTCAAGATCATGGCTGATCCATTCGTAGGAAAACTTGCATTCTTCCGTGTTTACTCAGGAACATGTAAGGCTGGATCTTACGTATTAAACGCTACAAAAGATAAGAAGGAGCGTATCGGACGTATCCTTCAGATGCATGCTAATAAGAGACAGGAGTTAGACGTAGTTTACTCTGGTGATATCGCAGCTGCTGTTGGATTCAAGTTCACAACAACTGGTGATACAATTTGTGATGAGCAGCATCCGGTTATCTTAGAGTCAATGGAATTCCCAGAGCCAGTTATCGAGCTCGCTATCGAGCCTAAGACAAAAGCTGGACAGGGTAAGATGGGTGAGGCACTTGCAAAACTTGCAGAAGAGGATCCTACATTCCGTGCTCATACTGATCAGGAAACAGGTCAGACAATCATCGCTGGTATGGGTGAGCTTCACCTTGAGATCATCGTTGATCGTCTTCTCCGTGAGTTCAAGGTTGAGGCAAACGTTGGTGCACCTCAGGTTGCTTACAAAGAGACATTTACAAAGGCTGTTGATCAGGAATACAAATATGCAAAACAGTCTGGTGGACGTGGACAGTACGGACACTGTAAAGTACGTTTTGAGCCAATGGATGCCAATGGAGAAGAGCTGTTCAAGTTCGATTCAGAGGTAGTCGGTGGAGCTATTCCAAAAGAGTACATTCCATCAGTTGGCGAAGGTATCGAGGAAGCTACAAAGGCTGGTTCTCTTGGTGGATTCCCTGTAGTTGGTATTCATGCTACAGTATACGACGGATCTTATCATGAGGTCGATTCATCAGAGATGGCATTCCATATTGCCGGATCTATGTGTTTCAAAGAGGCTATGGCTAAAGCAGCTCCAGTATTACTCGAGCCTATCATGAAAGTAGAGGTTACAATGCCTGAGGAGTACATGGGTGACGTTATTGGTGACATTAACTCACGTCGTGGACGTATCGAGGGTATGGATGATCTCGGTGGTGGAAAGATCGTTCGTGGTTATGTTCCACTTGCAGAGATGTTTGGATACTCTACAGATCTTCGTTCTAAGACTCAGGGACGTGGAAACTACTCAATGTTCTTCGAGAAATATGAGCCAGTTCCAAAGAACGTTCAGGAGAAAGTACTTGCGAACCACGCTAAATAATTGTAATAAAATATACTTGAAAAAACTTTGATTATTGCGTATAATCAAAGCAGTCGGTAGATTATAAATAATAGCCCAATGGGCATAAAAGTTTAAGGAGGACGTTTCAAAATGGCAAAGGCTAAATTTGAAAGAACAAAACCACATTGTAATATTGGAACCATCGGTCACGTAGATCATGGTAAAACAACTTTAACAGCAGCTATTACAGCAGTTTTAGCAGCTCGTGTTGCTGGTAATACAGCTACAGATTTCGCTAACATTGATAAAGCTCCAGAAGAGAGAGAGCGTGGAATCACAATTTCTACAGCTCACGTTGAGTATGAGACAGAGCACAGACATTACGCACATGTTGACTGTCCTGGACATGCTGACTACGTAAAGAACATGATCACTGGTGCAGCTCAGATGGATGGTGCTATCCTCGTTGTTGCAGCTACTGATGGTGTTATGGCTCAGACAAAAGAGCACATCCTTCTTTCTCGTCAGGTAGGTGTACCTTACATCATCGTATTCTTAAACAAATGCGATATGGTAGACGACCCAGAGCTTATCGAGTTAGTAGAGATGGAAGTTACAGAGCAGCTTGAAGAGTACGGATTCAATGATTGCCCAATCATCCAGGGATCAGCTCTTAAGGCTCTTGAGGATCCAAACGGTGAGTGGGGAGACAAGATCATGGAGCTTATGGATACTGTAGATTCTTACATCCCAGATCCAGAGCGTGATACAGACAAGCCATTCCTTATGCCAGTAGAGGACGTTTTCACAATCACAGGTCGTGGAACAGTTGCTACAGGTAGAGTAGAGCGTGGAACACTTCACCTCAACGACGAGTTAGAGATCCTTGGTGTTAAAGAGGACGTTCAGAAGACAGTTGTTACTGGAATCGAGATGTTCCGTAAACAGTTAGACGAGGCTCAGGCTGGAGATAACATCGGTGCACTTCTTCGTGGTGTTAACCGTGACCAGATCGTTCGTGGACAGGTTCTTGCTAAACCAGGTACTGTAACATGCCACAGAAAATTCACAGCTCAGGTTTACGTATTAACAAAAGACGAAGGTGGACGTCATACTCCATTC
>CAVICC010000045.1:0-21223 GCA_963641405.1 bacterium
TTACGAAATATGCGGTACCGCATATTTCTGTACTGAATAGTTACTTTTATTCAAATGCAGATAAAAAAATGTGAAAGAAAAATCCTTCCCAAACATATCAATAACGTAGGAAGGATTTTATTTCATTATTATTCATTTACCATCTCATCACACTTGATCTGTTCGATATGTATGGCGAGATACCCGATCTCGTTGTTTAAAAACTCATGCTTTAAGTCTTTTCCAAGCTCCTTACATATCTCACCGGCAAGTGCGAATGATTCCGGATAATTCTGCTCGATAAACTGATTGAGATCAACCTTTAGTTCTTCCCCGGTCGTGGCTCTTGATACCATATGACGGATGTGGTTCATGAGGCGGTTGTAAGCCATGGTGGTGACATCAATATGCTTACCTATCTTTTCCTCAATAAATGTGGCGCATTTTCTGACCGCGCCCGCCATCTGCATGGCATCAGCTACTTTTGTATTGTCTAAAGATGTATGAATATGAAGAGTAATGTAGCCGATCTCATCATCAATTATATCTATATTTTTCTTTTCCTTTAAGATGTGGCGTATGTTCTCAGCCACCTTGTATTCCTTGTAGAAAAGCACACGTATATCATCATTTAACGGATTGCTGATCTGCTCCCCATTTTCCATGCGCTTTACGGCAAATGCTATATGATCTGCCATAGGAAACAATATGCTTCTGTCGATTTCTCCAAACTCACGCTCTGCCTCATCAAGCAGTGTGTTTGCTATCTCAAGATACTCAGGCTCGATGGATTTTACGATATCCTTTGCTGAGCCTCTGTCCCTCGTCTGCTTAAGTGCGTACAGCGAGTCCTCTGCCGATGGTTCTATAGTCTGTGTGATCTTCTTTCCAAAACCCACACCTTTTCCAACGATCAGGTATTCCTGCGCACTTTTATCCTTTACGGCAAGCACTGTATTGTGATTTAAAACCTTTGTAATACGAAACATATTATTCCCCCGGCATTTGTTTTTTACTTCTCGTAGGTATCTATTGCGTAGAGCGGCTCTCCTGCTTTGATCTCTCCCTCTTTAAGCAGGCGGATCTTCTGATTATCCTTAAGCTCTGTGCAGATAACAGGTGTTGCCACAGATGGTGCGTTTTCCTTTAAGAAGTCAAGGTCGAGCTTCATGAGTACATCGCCCTTCTTTACCTTCTGTCCTGCCTCAACCTGTACGTCAAAGCCCTTTCCCTCGAGCTTTACAGTATCGATTCCTACATGGATTATCATACCAATTCCTGAGTCTGTTGTAAATCCAAGAGCATGTTTTGTGTCAAAAATAAACAATACTGTTCCGTCCTCAGGTGCGACTACCACACCCTCCTCAGGTGTAACTACAGCTCCGTCACCCATCATTTTGCTTGCAAATGCCTCGTCCGGTGTAGTTGAAATATCTGCTGCGATACCTGTCATAGGGCTTGAGATAACTACTGTGCTTACAGTTTTTTCTTCTTTTTCACTGCCCTCTGCTGTCTGGCTGTTGTCAGAATGTGCTGTCTCATCACCTGAAGCTGTGTCTGTCTCATCCTCAAAGTGCTCCTCTGTCACACTTGCAAGGTAATCCTCGAGATCTGATTTGATAACTGTTACCCTTGGTCCGTAGATAATCTGAACACCGAGTCCCTTGTGGACTACTCCTGATGCTCCGGTTGACTTTAATATGCTGTCATTTACCTTATCCGCATCCACTACTGTGATACGGAGTCTTGTGGCACAGCAGTCTACGTCGGAGATATTTGCCTTTCCACCGAGTCCTCTTGAGATTGTGGCAGAAAACTCATCATTTTCTGCTTTTCCGTCTGCATTCTTTGATGCTTCTTTTCTTGCATTTACATCTGCTTTTGTGTAGAGTTTTGTCTTTGTATCATCATCCTCGCGTCCCGGAGTCTTGAAGTCAAACTTCTTGATAAGGAAGCTGAAGATAAAGTAATACAGGAAGAAATAAACTATTCCAACCGGGATCACGAGCATCCAGCTTGTCTTTTTATTGCCCTGTAATATACCAAACAGGAAGAAGTCCAAAAGTCCGCCTGAGAATGTCAGTCCTACAGCGATGTTTAAAATATGAGCGATCATGTAGGCTGTTCCTGCGAGTACTACCTGTACTGCAAAAAGTGCAGGAGCTACGAAAAGGAATGAGAACTCTAAAGGCTCTGTGATTCCTGTAAACATACATGCAAGTGCTGCTGAAAGTAAAAGTCCGCCTGCCTGTTTTTTCTTTTCAGGCTTTGCACAGCGGTACATTGCAAGAGCAGCTCCCGGAAGTCCGAATATCATGAAGATAAACTCTCCTGAGAAGTATCTTGTAGCGTCCGCGCTGAAATGTGTTATGTTTGCTGAATCTGCAAGCTGTGCGAAAAAGATGTTCTGTCCACCCTCAACCATCTGTCCTGCAACTTCCATTGTTCCACCAACGGCTGTCTGCCAGAATGGCATATAAAATACATGGTGAAGTCCGAATGGAATGAGTGCTCTTTTTATAAGTCCGAAAATAAGTGTTCCGAAATATCCTGTTCCTGTTACAAGTCCACCGAGCGCGTAAATACCATTCTGTACTGTTGGCCAGATAAAGTACATTGCGATTCCGACAAAAAGATATACGATAGTCGAAATGATAGGTACGAATCTTGTTCCACCAAAGAATGACAGTGCATTTGGAAGTTCTATCTTGTAGAAACGATTGTGGAGTGCAGCCACACCGAGTCCTACAATGATACCGCCAAATACACCCATCTGGAGTGACTGGATACCACATA
Organism: bacterium; assembly: GCA_963641405.1. Taxonomy (GTDB): domain Bacteria; phylum Bacillota; class Clostridia; order Lachnospirales; family Lachnospiraceae; genus Roseburia. The sequence continues at coordinate 2,776 of CAVICC010000045.1, forward strand.
CTGATGTGATCGTTCCACTGAGCACGTTGTCAGCGATAGATCCGTCATCAAGGATTTTTCCTGAAAGCTGGAGCATGGCATTGATTGATACATTCATAACAAAGTATGCTATAACTGCCGAAAGAGCTGATACCTCTTTCTCCTTTTTTGCCATACCGATCGCTACACCTACTGCGAAAATAAGCGGCAGGTTATCAAATATGGCACTTCCGACCTGATTCATGATAACGAGCAGTGCATGGAGAATAGTTCCATCCCCGAGCAGCCAACCAAGGCCGTAAGTTTCAATTGTTGTGGCATTGGTAAACGAACTACCAAGACCAAGGAGCAATCCCGCTACCGGAAGGATTGCGATTGGAAGCATGAAGCTTCGTCCTACTCTCTGCAGGACACCAAAAATTTTGTCTTTCATGAGCATTTTCCTCCTATGATCGGGCTATGTATGGGCTGACACGCTTCTCTTTTGAAATAAAAAATGAAATAAAAAAGAGAGGCATTTACCATACACTAACCCTGTTAAAAATGGTTATGTACGACAAATGCCTCCCTAAAAGTAACACGTCTGGACAAATTTATATCATAGATATTTTATGTTTTCAATACAATTTTAATATAGTTTTTATTTTTTGTTAATCCTGCTGTTTTTATACATGTTTTTTTGTGTAATTTTTCTAATGCATTACTATCAAAATCAAATCTATTCTTAAAGTTTATTCATTTTTTATACAGTTCCTGTGATGACAAGTGTGCCGACACCCGGATCTACCACCCATGCTCCTGTTGTTGCATCCTGTGTATATGTCGCTGCCGGAACCGTGATCTTTCCAGCCACACTGCTGAAAAGTCCTGTTGTCTCGCTGTAAGTGTAGTCGGTAGTCTCTGTCCACGCTGCGTTATTGTACGAAGCGGTGAGGTTTCTAAGGATCGGATCAAAGGTATCAGTGATCACTACTCCCGTATCCGCTGTGGCTGCCACGCTGCCGTAGTTCTGGATGGTAAACGTATATGTCAGTGTACCGTTTTCTGTGACAGGAACCGGACTTACCGACTTTGTGATAGTAAGCCTTGGAGCTGCAAGCGCATTTACTGTCTCCTCTGCGGTGATCGGTGTGATGCCTGTGCCGCCTACTGTCACTGTATTTGTGATTCCTGCCTCAAGTCCCTGAGGTGCAAACTCATTTAAAGCCGCCTCGTATACGATAGTGGCATTGCCGCCTGCCGGAACGCTTATGCCTGTGACTGTAAGCGGTGGGCCTGCTGTCACTGTCGGTGCTGTCTGCAATGTGCCGTTGGTATAATATCTGATAGTTCCGTCCACATTAGCCAAGAGGTGTGAGTGTACCTGTGTTAAAAGTGTACGCACCCAGATCATCGCGCACCACTCTTCTTATCTGAACATTGTATCAAATAGCCTGTATATACGCGCTCCATGAGCTGCCACAGTACAATTAAGCTCTTTGTCTGTAATCTTACATTCCTCTTTACTCCAAAGTTCTGTCGTGTTTATTATATCAGCATTTAATATACGTGCTATTTTATCACAGTCAACACCTGCTGCATACATAAGACTCTCTTTTATCTCTTCTGTCGAAACCAAAATTGTGTTCTCTTTTTCATCGAGATTAAACAAGGCTATGTAAATATCATCTGTCTCATCATCCACAGATGCCCATACGGCATGCTCTGCGTCACGCCTTACCTGTCTTGCCCCGTGGCTGTGCATCTGTACGCGAAGCACATCTGCGTTTGTAAGAAGTGCCAGTGTCGGTTCGTCAAGCTGCGGCAGATCTGTGCCGATCATAAGCGGTGAACGGAAAATACACCAGAGCGTCATGAGTGTGTGCTGCTCATCAGGTGTAAGATTTGACATTCTCTCATCATCAAAGCCTTTTCCGAGCACTCCAACAGGAAGCATATCGCAGTCAGGGTAACAGCCCTGTGAAACATGATTCTGCCATACCTCGCAGCGGTCAAACATATTTACTATATGCTCCCATTTATCCCACATATCATCCGTGATGCGCCACATATTTGCATATTTTTCGTATATCCATGATTTTTCTGCGATAGCAGGTCCCGGTGAGAGGCTAAACACTATAGGTCTGCCACACTTAAGGATAGCATTGTGAAGCATGATGATCTCCTGCTCTGCTGTATCTGAATCATAGCGGCAGATATCATCACATTTTACGAAATCAACTCCCCAGGATGCATACAGCTCCATAATAGAATCATAGTAAAGCTGTGCGTCCTTTTTCGTCACATCCACTCCGTACATATCCGGGTTCCACGGACAGATTGAGTATGCATTTGCAAGATCTGATGCTGTAGCGTCAGTGCCCTTTATGGCAGTACCAAGATGAGCCGCTATACGTGGAATTCCCCTCATGATATGTATACCAAATTTAAGCCCAAGACTGTGAACATAGTCTGCAAGCGGCTTAAAACCGGCTCCGTCTTTGGCTGACGGAAAACGCTCCTCACATGGGATGAGCCTTGAGTACTCATCCATAGCCACTTTTCCAAACGGAATATACTGATACTCAGCGCGTCTGCTTCCTACACCATATGCATACCACTCGATATCCACTACGATATACTCCCATCCGGACTGTTTGAGATGGGCTGCCATATAATCGGCATTTGCTTTTACATTTTCCTCATTGACTGTCGTATCGTAATAGTCAAAGCTATTCCACCCCATAGGAGGTGTGATCGCAAAATCATTTTTGTTCATAATCATCCTTCTCCTTTTATGTGCTTTTTAGTAATTTGGGATTTAATTATTGTCCTGTTTGTTCTTCTCGACATCAGCTTTCTTTATAAGCTCAAGCAGGTTCGCAAGCTCCTCCTCATCCACACTTGTGTAATCGGAAAGTTCTTTGATGCTTGGCTCCTTGCCCTTTTCGCTCTTAAGCCGCTCTACAGCACGGTTTACAAGCGACACCTTTCCAACAACGGAATTTTCACTCTCATCCTCACCTGTCTGCTCTCTGATACAGGCTTTCATAGACTCCTCTATGGCATCGAGGAGCTCTTTTTCCACATCTATATAGTCCCCACTACCGCAAAGCTCGGTAAGGCACATGAAAAGTCCCATGTTTCCCTCCTGCACTACATCCTCAAAGCCCTCGGATGTAACAGCAAGTTTCTTTGCCATGGCAAGTACACTTTTAAGCCAGAAATTTGAGATAGTGTGTATCACACTCTCATCACCCGAAAGCAGCTTTTTATACATATCATCCTGCTCTGCCTTTGTGTAGTCAGGGATCTCCTCAAGCTCCTCAAGGTACATCTTAAACATAGGAGAATCCGGGATGAGGCTGTCCTCGTCTATATCCAAATCATAATCATTTTTATCTGTCGAATTATCTTTTGCATTTTTTTCATCTGCCAAGGTATCCATCGGATCCCCTTCAGAGTAGATTACATTATTTGGTATAGCATCCTCAAGTGACTCATCCTCATAATCTGGTTTGCTTTCCTGCACATCCTCATCCTGTGTCTGCATATCCTCGTGCGGTGTGATGAGAAACTCAAATACCATATCCTCTTGTGCCTTATTAAGCTCCATATCCTTAAAATATGACATGATCTCCTCGCGGCTTATCGGCTCCGCTGATGTACGGATAATCTCGACCACGCTCTGTACTGTCTCGATAAATGTATTCTGATCTAACATATATTAATCTCCTATCTGATCTATATTTATACGTCCTCACCTGCAAAATATTCTTTTACGAGTTTGACAACTACTCCTGAAAGCAAAAATACCGCGATAAGGTTTGGAATGACCATCAGACCGTTGAAAGTCTCTGCAATGCTCCACATAAGTCCGAGGTTCATAGTAGCCCCAACGATTGCAACCAACGCATATACTACCATAAAAGGTTTGTTTGCCTTTGTTCCAAATAAAAACTCTATACATCTGCTGCCGTAAAGTCCCCAGCCTATTATAGTAGAAAATGCAAAGCAGCACATCGCAATAGCGGTAAAAATAGAAACCCATCCACCATATACAGATGTAAATCCGCTGATTGTAAGCTCTGCACCTGCTGCCTTACCATATCCTACAGACACACCACTGCACAATATGACAAGCGCTGTAAGTGTACATATAACGATCGTATCTACAAACACCTCAAATATGCCAAAAAATCCCTGTTTTACCGGTTTTTTCGTATCTGCACAGGCATGTGCGATAGAGCCTGTTCCAAGTCCTGCCTCATTGGAGAATATACCTCTTGAAACACCCTTTTTCATGCTCATAAAGAAACTTCCCACTGCACCTCCTGTCACAGCCGATGGATTAAATGCGCCTTCTAATATTGCACCAAACACAGCCGGAATAGTATTGATATTAATAATAACAACACCCAGTGCCAACACTATATACATAATAGCCATGAATGGCACAAGTTTTTCTGTAACCTGACCTATACGTTTGATACCACCGAGCAAAATCATAGCGATAAGTATGGCAAGTACTATGCCAATTGCAAGATTAAGTGACGATGAACTTTCTGTTGAAATTAAATCAAAATTATATAAAGCTGAATCAATTGCTGTAGTTATGGTATTTACCTGTGTGGCATTTCCTGTACCAAAAACAGTGAGCACACCAAATGCGGAAAAGAGATATGCAAGCCAGTGCCAATGCTTCTTAAGTCCATTTTTGATATAGTACATAGGACCACCTACAAGATCACCATCTGCATTTTTCTCACGATAATACACAGCAAGTGTAACTTCCGAGAACTTTGTGCACATACCAAGCAGGGCTGATATCCACATCCAGAATACTGCTCCCGGACCACCTATGGCGATTGCCCCCGCTACTCCAGCCACATTTCCAGTGCCAACAGTAGCTGCAAGTGCGGTACATACAGCCTGAAACGGTGTAAGTGCTCCGTCAGAAGCCTCTCTTTTTTTTAGCATCCTGCCGAGCGTAACCTTCATCGCATACGGAAATTTTCTGATCTGAATGAAATTCGTTCTTATACTTAGAAGCAGCCCGACACCGATAATACATATCATCGCAGGTACACCCCAGATGAAATTGTTTACAACATCATTTACTTGTTCTATTACTGATAACATATTTATACTCCTTATTACATAACGCACTGCCGTAAGAACCATTCTGGCATGCGCGTGAATGCTATAAGTATATCATGATTTTACCTGTTTTTAAAATACCTATATTGCAGTTTTATAAAAATATTAACCGTTTACAATATGTTCTTGCACATAAGTTTTTTATTTTTTATAATTATATAGATGCAATTTAACTATTCAGTATACAAACATCCCAGACGACAACCCAAAATAATGTATGGGAAGTTTGAATAATTTACTTTTTCATATAAACAGTTATAATAATACCTAGAAAACCGGGAGAAAAAATAATGATAAGATTAATAGCAACAGATATAGATGGAACACTCGTAAAAGATGGCACCTTGCTAATCGACCCTGAGTATATGTCAGTCATTGACCGTCTCATAGATAAAGGAATAATATTTGTCGTTTGCTCTGGCAGACAGTTTTCAAGCGAAAAGAAGCTTTTTGCCCCAATAAAACACAAATTGCTCTACATCACTGACGGCGGCACGGTTGTACGTACTCCGGATAAAATACTAAAGACATATCCCATGAAACCAGAATTATGGAAAAATATGTGCAAAATGGTAAGGGATGAACTTCCTTCCTGTGATTACTTTGCGGCAACACCAGACCTGTGCTATGCTGAGGATGGTGGCAGTCCTATCTTTCACAGATTAAGGGATTCTTATGGATTTGAAATGCGTGAGGTAGACGACATCATAAAGCTATCAGGAGAAGACATAATAAAATTTACCATTTATCATCCAAATAAATGTGAAGAACTGTGCGCACCTGTCTTCATCCCAGCATGGAAGGACGTTTCCCATATCGCTCCAGCAGGAAAAGAATGGGTAGACTGCAATGCTCTCGGAGTCAGCAAGTGGACCGCAATATCATATCTGATGGATAAACTCGATCTGCAACCTGATGAGGTATGCTGTTTCGGTGACAATTTAAATGACATAGAAATGCTAAAAAATGCAGGCACCAGCTACGCTGTAGCAAATGCCCGCTCTGAGGTTATATCAGCAGCCAAACACACATGCGCTCCTTACTGGGAAAATGGTGTACTGCAAGTACTTAAATCTTTTTTAAATAGCAGTATACCTTTTTAGTTTTATAAATTTGTATGTAGAAAATCCTTGATTTTTAGGCAAATGCTTGCTATATTAGATAAATGTGCAGGACAGGTGATCGCGGCTGCAAGTGTCGAAAGACCGCAGGTGAGGAAAGTCCGGGCTTCATAGGGCAGGATGCCGGTTAACGGCCGGTGGAGGAAACTCTAAGGAAAGTGCAACAGAAATATACCGCCATATTTTGTGGTAAGGGTGGAATGGCAGTGTAAGAGACTACCGCCTCGCTGGTAACAGGGAGGGCACATGTAAACCCCATTCGAAGCAAGACCGAAACAAAGCATTGACGTGGCCCGCCAGCTTTAGGTAGGTCGCTTGAGGCGCCTGGCAACAGACGTCCTAGATAGATGATCACTCAACGACATAACCCGGCTTATCGTCCTGCTGTTTTAATATTGAATCAAAAATCACCGGAGGCTTAGTGCCTCCGGTGATTTAATTATCAAGACTCTTCTACAAATATTTTTTTGCTATACGTTAAAACAACTGCCGCCCACAAATTCCCGGAGAAGCGAATTATTAGATATACCCTCAGACGGCAACGGCAAAAAATAATCAAGAAACTTGAGAAGTCTCGTTGCCTCAAGGTACTCAGGACAGTCTCTTTCTATGCCAAAAAGCAATGGCTCTGCGTATACCTTTAATACAGCCAGCTCATATACGAGTGCTGAATTAAACATGACATCTGCACTATCCTGAAACGGGAAAATATTTTCCTGCTCTCCTTTTCTGACTGATGGCCACATGGCGATAGTCTCACGGGCGTTGGTGCCTCTTGTTCGCGCATCCCTTACAATACGTCGAATAAGCCTTGCGTCTGTGGTTGGCAGTGGATTGTGCTCGTCAATATTAAGCTGTGTCAATGCCGATATATAGATCTTAAACTTATGCTCAGCCGGTATAAAACGAGAAAGTTTATCATTTAATCCGTGGATACCCTCTATTACAAGGATATCGTCAGTACCTAACTTCAGCTTTCTGCCACGGTATTCCCTCTTTCCAGTCTTGAAGTTAAAAGAAGGCATATCAACAGTCTCTCCATTTAAGAGACGATTCATATCCTCATTAAAGAGCTTTACGTCTATAGACTCTAGGCACTCAAAATCAAAGCTTCCATCCTCATTTTTAGGGCAGAATTCCCTGTCTACATAATAATCATCCAAACTTAATGGATGAGGCTTTCTCCCCTTTGCTGTAAGCTGGATTGACAGCCTGTTTGCAAATGAAGTCTTGCCTGATGATGATGGTCCTGCTATCATAACAAATTTCTTCTGACTGTCAGATGCAATGCGCGCTGCCAGATTACCAATACGCTCCTCCATCAACGCTTCCTGGAGCAACATGATTTCCTGACCTTTGCCTGATGATATCGCATCATTTAATGCACCTATAGTGCCTATTCCAAGCATTTTACTCCATTCTCTTGAATTATCAAGCGTATGGAAAAGTTTGTTAGATGTTTCTAACGACTCAACACTCTTTGTGTTCTTTCCTGGAAAGAGAAGCACAAAACCTCTCTCGTAGGGTACAATGTCAAAATATCTAAGCATACCCGTGGATGGTGCCATGAAACCGTAAAAATAATCTACAACACCATCAAGTTCATAGAGATTTACACGTGAGCTTCGCCTGTAATGAAGAAGTCTGGCTTTATCATGCATTCTCTTACTATCGAAAATAGCCTCTGCTTTATGAGTTTTTTCACTGCGTTTTGTAATTGGGACATCTTTATCCACAAATGAATGCATACTCTTTAACAATCTGCCTATATCATATGTATTATTGACATCCTTATCACCTGTGATATCTGATCCAACAATTTCACAATAATATCCCTCGCCTAGCGAATGCATCACATGAAGCTCTACATCTGAACCATATATGTCAAGCACTGCTCTTTGTAAAAGCAACACTACGCTCCTTCTGTATGTACGTCTGCCGTCCTGGTCTGCTACTGTAATAAATGACAGATCACAGTCACTTTTTATTCTTTTATTTAGTTCCCGAAGCTTGCCGTTTACCATTCCAAGGATTATGTCATCCTCATAATAATCCTGGAATTTTGCTGCTATATCTGCAATTGTCTGCTTTTCATTTACTTTTATAAATGTGCATCCTGTATCGCTATCTGCAGATTTGATTACCTTAACATTATATTCCTGCATTTCTGATTGCCCCCATAGTTGAATATGCCGCTTCATTGTATGCCATCATCTCATTTATCTGCTCAATTCTTTCCATGATGGAATCCGACATTTCCTGGTCTTTAAGCTGACGCATTATGGCTGTCAGCTTGTGATGCTCTCTTACAAGAAATTTCCTGAGAACTGGATTTCCATTTTTGATGAGAACCGGACCATAAAGATCGCATACAGTGACCGTTGTCTTATCCATATTGTCCCACGCAGAATTGTCATTGCATGGGATACATCGAAACATTGGATAATATTTCCCATCCTCTAAAATCATATCTTCATCAACTATTTTATAACCTGCATTCCTTATATATTCACGAACCTTGTTGACATCTGACTGTGGCTGAAGAATAAGCTCTTTTGCAGCCCGACATACCGCTTCTCCCTCGGTTAGTATGTGAATAACAAGCTCTCCTCCCATTCCTGCAATGATTATCGAGTCAGCCTCGCCCTCATTTATAGCTTCAAGTCCATCGGAAAGTCTTGTTGTAATTTTATCATTAAGGCCGCAGGCCTGTATGTGCTCATTTGCCCGCTCAAGGGGACCTCTGTTTATATCTACGGCAATAGCTTTCGGTATTACATTATCCCGGACAAGAGCTATAGGCACATACCCATGATCTGTGCCAACGTCACAAAGAACGTTTCCGGCTGTGACCATGGATGCCACCGCTCTCATCCTTCTGGATAGTTTTATCATATTACTCTAAATAATCCTTTAACTTTCTGCTTCTGCTTGGATGACGAAGCTTGCGGAGCGCTTTTGCCTCTATCTGACGGATACGCTCACGAGTTACATTAAATTCCTTACCTACTTCCTCGAGTGTTCTGGCTCTGCCATCCTCGAGACCGAAACGGAGTGTAAGCACTTTCTGCTCTCTCTCAGTAAGTGTGCCAAGTACCTCCTCGAGCTGTTCCTTAAGGAGTGTAAATGCTGCTGCATCTGCTGGTACAGGCACATTATCATCTTTGATGAAATCACCAAGATGCGAATCTTCCTCCTCACCGATAGGAGTTTCAAGTGATACCGGCTCCTGAGAGATCTTTAATATCTCACGCACACGCTCTACAGGCATGTTCATTTCCTTTGCGATCTCCTCCGGAGAAGGTTCTCTTCCAAGCTCCTGTAAAAGCTGACGCGATACGCGGATGAGCTTGTTTATAGTCTCTACCATATGTACCGGAATACGGATCGTTCTTGCCTGATCGGCGATTGCTCTTGTGATAGCCTGACGGATCCACCAAGTAGCATATGTCGAGAACTTGTATCCCTTCTTGTAATCGAATTTCTCAACAGCCTTGATAAGACCTAAGTTTCCTTCCTGAATTAGATCAAGGAAGAGCATTCCTCTTCCAACATATCTTTTTGCAATACTTACTACAAGACGTAAGTTTGCCTCTGCAAGGCGTTTCTTTGCATCATCGCCCTTGTCCACGTCTTTTTGAAGCTTTTTGATTTCTTCTTTGATCTCTGTGGCATCTTCCTCTGACGCCCCCTCAAGCTGTTCCTTTAGGGCAGCAATCTTTTCAGCTGCAACAGCACCATCTTCCATGCTCTGTGCCAACTCGATTTCCTCATCTGCACTAAGGAGGGGTACTTTACCGATCTCCTTAAGATACATACGTACAGGATCTTCAACGCTTACACCTTCAGGTACAGACAGGTCGATCTTGTCAACCTCTACCTCGTCCTCTTCATCGAGAATAATATCGTCATCATCATCGTCATCATCACTGATCTTTAACACATCAATGCCATTCTGCTCGAGATAATCAATAACCATTTCGAATTTTTCTGCATCAAGATTGAGATCCTTGAAAAAATCTGCGATTTCCTGATATTCAAGAATGTTCTTTTTCTTTTTGCCAAGTTCAAGAATAAGTATCAGTTTTTCCTGAAACTTCACCTTCATCTCGTCATTCTGCGCCATGTCTTTTTGTTCCTTTTTCTTTGCCATTTTAATTTCCTCTTTGTTCTATTAGTTTTCCCTAATCGATAGAATTATTGTAACTATAAAAATACCAAACTGTTTCTAAATATTCAGATTTTGTAATTTTTCAAGTGCACGTTTGTCATCAACGATCTGCATCAGTCCATCAAGATCAGTCGGTGCAAGGTGCTGTGAACGGTAATTAATGCTATTTTCCTTGATACGGAGAATAGTCTCTTTCAAGGCTGTTTCCCTATCATTTTTTCCTTCGACTTTGTGGATAGTTGCATTAAAAATACCCGCTACATCGCGCTGTTCTTCCTCATCGGTAAACATGCTTACTATTTTGGCAGGGTTTACGGCATGTGTTGTCTCATACTGTGAGAACACCTCAACTGCTACCCTGTGGTAGAGTTCCTCGGTAAAATCATCAGCCGTGATGTATCCCTTTATCCGTTCAAAAAGAGTGTTATTTTCCACAAGCCATGTCAGAAGAAGCTTCTGCGACTGCTTCATTCCATCTTCTTTTTTCTTGTTCTCGTTGATACCACTCTTTAGCGGAGCCTGCGGCTTTACGATGCCTCCCTTTAGCGCGAGATTGTTGACGAGCTTTCGCAGATCATCAAATGCGATATGGTATTCATCCGCCACCGCCTGTATATAATTATTGCGCTCAAGCTCCTCGGTAAAGCCAAGCAGCTTGTTTGCTATCTCATTGTAAAATGCAGTCTTTGACTCGGGATCGTTCATATCGTATCGATCCTGCATCACACGGATCTCGAACATAAAACTGTTCTGCGCATTGTCGATCCTTTCCTGATAAGCATCCGCTCCGAGAGCCTTGATAAACTCATCAGGATCTTTGTAAGGCCGCATATTTATGACCTTTGTCATAATCCCCACCTCTTTTAAAATAGGGATCGCACGAAGTGCCGCCTTTACTCCGGCTCCATCGCTGTCATATGTCAGATACACCTCCTTGGTGTAACGCTTTAAAAGTGAGGCATGTCCACTGGTAAGTGCAGTTCCAAGTGAAGCCACGGCATTGTCAAAGCCAGCCTGATGCAGTGCAATGACATCCATATATCCCTCACACAAAAGGAGCTGATTTTTCCTCGTACTCCTTGCTATATTAAGACCGTATAGATTACGGCTCTTGTCGAAAATCTTTGTCTCCGGAGAGTTTAAGTATTTAGGCTCTCCATCGCCCATGACACGGCCTCCAAAGCCGATCACCCTGTTATGTACATCCATAATCGGAAACATTGCACGATTCCAAAATTTGTCATGGCCTCCCCTGACCTCATCTATTGTCACAAGACCAGATTCCTTTAGTATCGTATCATCATATCCCTTGCTTTTTAGATATCTGTATAGATCATCGCTATACTGATCCGAGTATCCAAGGCCGAATTTTTGCATAGTTTCATCTGAAAGCGCCCTGTTTTTAAAATAATCATATGCTCTTTGCCCTCTTGGACTTCTAAGCAGCCTATAAAAATACTTGGCGGCTTCCTTATTTATCTCAAGCAACCTCGTCCGCTTATCAGCCTCACGCTTTTGAGCCGTGGTCATCTCCTGCTGCGGTAGCTTTACTCCGACACGTTCTGCAAGCGACTGCATCGCCTCACCAAATGTAAAATTCTCATACTGCATCATGAATGTAAAAACATTGCCTCCGGCACCACAGCCGAAACAGTAATACATCTGTTTATTTGGAGAGACAGAAAATGACCCTGTCTTTTCGTTATGGAATGGGCATAATCCAAAATAAGTACTTCCCTTCTTCTGAAGATGCACATAGCTGCCGATGACATCCACTATGTCATTGCGGGAGCGAACTTCTTCAATAAGATCCTCAGAATAGTACGGCATTCTATCATCCCCTGACTTGTTAATTATTGATATATGCAACTGTTCAGTACTTTTATTAGTAAATCCTGTACTGAATAGTTACTAATATCCATCAATTTCCCATGCCACCGGCACGAAATATTCATGGAATTTTGTAATGGCATACTGATCTGTCATGCCCGATATATAATCACACACGATGCGCCCTTTATCCTCGCCCTGATCGAGCATGAAAAGAAGCTTCTGCGGCAGCTCCTCTATATGATCCATATAGTAATAATACAGCTGTTGCAGCATCGCCTTAGCTTTTACTTCCTCGCTTTTTGCGACAGGATTGTTGTAGAGATTGGCAAACATGAATTTACGCAGATCCCTCATAGCCTCAGCAGACTCGTCAGACATACATATGTCATCCTTGCTCATGCTGTTGGTAATTATATTGTGCACCATGTGGTTTAACCTGCTTTTTGTACTGTGCCCAAGAGTATTTCTAATCTCGAGCGGTATGTCATCTTCACACAGAAGCTGCGCTCTGATGGCATCATCAAAATCTGAATTTATATAAGCTATCTTGTCTGATAGCCTGACTATCTTGCCTTCTAAGGTATGTGGCATAAGGCTGGTCTGATGATTTAATATGCCATCCCTGACCTCCCAGGTCAGATTAAGACCGTCTCCATCCTTTTCGAGTTTTTCAACTATGCGCACACTCTGTTCGTTGTGCTTAAAACCGCCTTCGTATATTTCATTAAGTATGCGTTCTCCCGCATGACCAAACGGTGTATGCCCCAGATCATGTCCGAGTGCTATTGCCTCTACCAGATCCTCATTGAGCCGGAGTGCCTTTGCAATAGTCCTTGCATTCTGTGATACCTCAAGGGTATGAGACATCCTTGTGCGGTAATGATCTCCCTTTGGTGTCAAAAACACCTGTGTCTTGTTTTTCAGCCGCCTGAACGCTTTGCTATGCAATATCCTGTCTCTGTCCCTTTGAAATACCGGACGGATGTCACACTGTGGTTCCTGCCTGTCCCTGCCTCTTGAATTTATGCTAAGACACGCATATGGGCTTAATATTTCCTGTTCACGCTGCTCTATTTGTTCGCGAATTGTCATATATCTGCCTCCGTGAAAACAGTAATCTCTGCTTACACTTTTATAATTCGACGCTTTTTTTGAAATTCCTTTTTTTATTTTAAATTTTAATTGCCACCTAGTACATGCCGAAGCTTCTGTAAAAGTCCACCAGTTATTTCATTTTCGTAATTACCGTAATAAAATCTGTCAGCTTTTGCAAGTATACATCCTACCCACGTGCCAACATGTTCATCACCTTCAACAGCTGCTTTCATACTCCTATAACCGGCAATTGTAAAATATGCATCGTAACTGCCAAAATCCTTTGGCTCTATATCAATCTCGCCAAAAGTAGTCTCAAGACTCTGTACAAAATCCTTGTCACACTCTGTATATCCAGTCACATCTTTGCTGTATTTTGACTCCGACTCCCATTCCTCATCCCACAAAAGAAAGACACTGTCATCTTCCCATGAATTTGTCTTTTCAAGTATTGATAGTTTCTTGTATGAATTAGAATCATTGCCGGCCATCTGAAGATACGTATCATCTCCGCTTTTGTTCATATATAAAAGATTTGACGCTGCAATCTCGTAATAGCGGTTGCTGTAATCCTGCCCCTTGTATACAATGTAGCCTAAAGCTTTTCCGGTCTTATCATAGTTCATTTCCAGTGATATAGGTATGTAAACCTGCCCATCATACACAATAGGTCCCATCACGCTGTCCTTTGTCAGACATTCTGCCACCTTTTCATACTCTGCCTGTCCTTCTGTAGGCGATATCAAATATGTTACTACACATATCAGCATAACTGACACCACAACGACAAAAAATATAGCTAACCTGATATTCTTTCTCTGACGCCTCAAATCGCTTAGTGTCATCTTCTCTTTGGTCTGCTCGAAGCGGTATTTACAAGTTACCAGTCTGTATACCAAAATCGTCTCAAGTATAAGCAGCATGATCGCCACAGCCATAAGACAGCCTGCCTGCCACATCACCTTATGATCTATGATCTTTTTGTTCGCAAACCAAATCATCAAAAGTATTATCGTACAGATCACGCTATTTCCCAATAGATAATGCACATAAGTTTTCCTGTTTTTTATGATATTTAGTGGAAAAAGAGACATTATAACCGTAATCATAAGAATGATTGCAAATACGTACTCCCACAGATCTGAAAGTGTAGAGCCATAAAGGCTCTTAAAATACTCTGTAAAGCTTAGCTTTTTGACATTGCCCCAGCCGTAGTATTTTGACATAAAAAGCACAACAGTTCCTGCAAACCACACTCCCACATATATACTGATGTACTGTATCATGCGAACCAGTGCAAGAATACGATAACTGCCGTAAACTCTGCTTCCGGCAGCACTGGATATATCCGTATTACTGCCCTGAACTGCACCGTCCTGCTGCCCGCGCGGTATGATCCGGTATCTCATAATCATGTATGCCACGAAAAATCCGACCATTACCGGTACACCACCGACATGTCCCACGAGCAGATTGATGTATTCCATGACCACAAAAGACAGTATCAGCGTGTAAATGATATTAGTAAAAGATGTGTTCAATCTTTTCATAATATGAACGCTCCATTAAACTGCAAAATAATCTCTTATATAGCAAAAACGGGAAGCCTTCGACAGGCTTCCCTAGGATGCAGGAGATGGGACTTGAACCCACACGATATTGCTACCACAGGCACCTGAAGCCTGCGCGTCTGCCAATTCCGCCACTCCTGCGAACAGATTATATTCTATCAAAAACCCGTTTGGATTGCAAGTAAATTTTTTATTTTTTTAATATTTTCTTGTGTAAATGGATAATTACCATATATGAAATCCCTGAAAGATATAGAAGGTATTGAATTGGTGTTGTATTTTTTTTAGTGGTATAAGATATACTATCCACATCTTTTTAATTTTTATGTCTTTTATATTTTTAGTTTTACATTATATCCCAATTTTTACTTTTAACAATTTAAGAAAATTTCAACTCAAACTTCCCACATATAAAATAGTGCTGGTATCGCCTGGGATGTGGGCGGCACCATACTAAAATAACATGTGGGATGTTTGAGAATTTTAACCTTAAACTATAGGAAACATCCGACAAATATGTATTGTATTTGCCTGAGGACTCATGCTAAAATACAAGCCAGACTCAGTAAAAAATGGAGGGTGCAGTATATGAACTTACAATTAGCTTATCTTGATAAACTTAATGATGGCAAGGAAATAGCCAAAACTGAAGACGCAAGGCATATGCTCAGTGCCAATAAACTTTCTCTTGAAGATATTTCCTCTTCTGGAAATTGCTGCAAGACAAAGTGTACTTCCCTTTTCCAGAAATATTTGAATACTTCCCCTATGGTCTATCTGAACCGCTACCGTCTGGAGAAATCTGTTTTTCTTCTTCGCAATACCACAATGTCTGTTACTGAGATAGCATATGCCTGTGGTTTTTCAAATAGCAGTTATTTCTGTGAACTTTTTCATAAGTATTATAATACAACGCCGGGCAAGTTTCGCAAGACTTCTTGATAAAGTAGCGAGCAATGCCAAAGTATGCAAGAGGACTTGCCACTGACAAATAAAGCGTATCTTGACAGGTCAAAATCGATTTCCTTTGCCTCCGGATAATACCCGTCCCATGGACAAAATTCCCTACCAAGCTGAATTTTATATAAATTTAAAATTTCATCCTTATCCTCAGCCTTCGCTTCTACAATTTTTCTCATATATTCCCTTTCTATTTTTGCGCGGAAGATAGTGGCACACGAGGTCTGGTGAACCTCAGTTCTACAATGATCGGAATGTAACGTAAACGTGTGACGTCCTGTGCGCATCATGCTATGAACCGACCGGAGCGAAGCGGAGACCTTGAACCCTGGGTTCAATTCACGATCTCGCTTTTGCGGAAGATGGGGCGCACGAGGTCCGGTGGACCTCGGCTTTGCGCGGACCGGAGCGAAGCGGAGACCTTGAACCCTGGGTTCAAGGCTCGCTTCGGTTTTACATAAGAAAGAGGGAATCAAGTCTTACGACTTGGCTCCCTCTTTCTTATGTAATGCGGAAGATGGGACTTGAACCCACACGACTGCAATAGCCACAAGATCCTTAGTCTTGCTCGTCTGCCAGTTCCGACACTTCCGCATAATATTTAGTTCGCAAGGTACTTTCCTCACGCGACTTGTATATAATACCAAATCTTCAAACAAAATGCAAGCACTTTTTTTATTTTTTTACCCGGACACAAAATGCGGTATCCGGGTATTATAATAACCTACTATTTCATGTTTATGTATTTATCAACTACACATTTACAAAATTCTCAGCTTCATCTTTGAGATTTCTTGCTACACTGCTGTTTTCATGCATCTGACCATTCACATCCGAAATAGACTGTACAAGCGAATCCACGTTCATGGCTGCATCTGTTACTCCATTAGCACTTTCCTCAACAGCCTGGCTGATTCCCTCGATTGCCTCAGCAATCTCAGTCATACGTTCAAGAATATTTCTTGCATTCTCAGCATATGCTGTCATCGACTCATCAATATGTACCGCGTCATCGCTATACTGCTGACCACTCTTTACAAATGAACCGTAATCAGGAAGAATTGTATCATTTATATATGAAATAATTTTCTCAGATGATTTTACAAGTCCCTGAACTGCAAGTATTACCATCTCATTTATACTCTGGATATTGTTAGCTGTCTTGCGGCTTGAATCGGCAAGTTGTCTGATTTCATCTGCAACAACAGCAAAGCCTTTTCCCGCCTCACCTGCTCTAGCTGCCTCAATCGAAGCATTGAGTGCAAGCAGGTTCGTCTGACTTGAAATGCTAAGTATTTCATCTGTAAGCTGTGATACTTTTTCAACACTCTTACTGTTATCAAGCGCTTCCTGCATTTCTTCAGTGATCTGTTTTATCACAGTGCTCGTATTATCCATATTCTCTTTTGCACCTTTTTCAAGTTCAACCGCACGGATCTTCATCTGCTGTGCATATCCAGATAGCATATCTGTCTGTTCTGCCATATCTTTTACCATTTCTTCTGCAGAACCGGTGCTGTCGCTGACATTGTTTGTAGTTGCTGATACTTCCTGCATAGTAGCAGATAATTCTTCCATTATAGCAGATATATCATTTGCACTGTCATTTGAAGAAGCAACACTTGAAGCAACACTTCCAACAACTCCGTCTAATGTATGTGAATTACTGATGATCTTTGACATTATTCCCTGTAATGTCTCTATAAATCTGTTTATTCCAGCTGAAGACTCTCCGATTTCATCCTTGCTTGATACAGTAAGTCTCTTTGTAAGGTCACCCTTTCCATTATTGATATCATCAATAACCTCAAACAACTGTTCTTTCTGTTTTCTAAGTGGTAATACTATTGATTTATATGCTACAACAACAGTAAGAATGAATGCTACAGCAATAATTGCAGTCATTATATTTGCAATAATAAAAGATCTTTTGTAGGCTGCCTTTCTATCGCTTGTAAGCTTTTCAATTCTGTCATCATTATTTTCAATAAGCTTGTCAATGTTCGCTGCTAATGTAGAAGACCACTCTGTATGTTTTTCAACTGCTGCTATAATAGCCTCCTGTGGATCTGTATCTGCCTGTGCTAGGAGAGCCAGAGTCTCCTGTTGTGCAGTATCAAGCATTTCTATTGTATCATCAAGAGTATTCATATCTTCATCCGACAGATACCCATCCATATCTTTGAGCTGTTTCTCATAATTTGCAACCTTCTCTGAATATGTTTGTAATTGCTCCATAACATATTGTTTCAAATCAGCGTTACTTCCTGCTGTACAATATACCATTGTAAGTTTCTGTGTCTGTTCAAACTTAATACTTAGCTCATCAAGTGCAACAATTGCATCAATTCCGTTTCCTGCAACCACATCACTCGAGCTCTCATTTGTCCGTAACGACATAAGAGTGCTCACCGATCCAACAAGCCCCGCAATACCCAGTATCAATACCGGGAGCATAATTTTTGACAAAATGCCTACTTTTCTTTTTTCTTTTTTCTTCATGTTACCCTCTCCTCCACGATTTATTATATGTGACTATTGTACCACATTTTTTATTCTTTAAACATATTTTTTACAAT
>CAVICC010000046.1:0-19955 GCA_963641405.1 bacterium
CATTTACTCCCACTAGACTAAGGAATCGTGAAAGCGTATGCCACAGGCGTACACCACGGCTCAACTGTTCAACTGGCAAAATGTACACAAACTTCGAGCCCAAAATCGACGCCTAACAAATTCACGCAATCGCAGCAATATGTTCTGCTATCGGCAACCGCGCAACCCGCATCCTGGACGCATCACACCCAAATATGTATGGGAAGTTTGAGTTATTAAAAATACCAATAACTTTTGACAGGACGTTTAATATGAAAAAGGTTAACATTACAAAACTAAGTGACGGAATGATTACAGCCTGCGATATCATCTCGCCAAAAGGCCAGCTAATTCTAGAGAAAAACCAAAGAATTAGTGCTTTTGACAGGGCCAAATTCGGATTTTATAATATCCAGTCCGTAATGGTTGAGGATTATGTAAATATACAAGTTGATCCACCTGTGATCAGGCTAAACAACGTCAAGCACAAATATCACAGTTCTCTTCATATTCTTGAGAGTAATCTTAATGATATAATAGCAAGAAATGTTGATCCTGATGAAGACAAACTTATAGTCGATACTGTCGATATTTTTGAGCAACTTGAGACCTCATATGAGCTTTTCAATGTAATGCATGATCTTCAGAAAACGGACACATCAACCATGGCACATTTGATGAATGTATCCTTGCTCTGCCGCCTTATAGGTGTATGGGCAAATTGTGACAAAGAATTTATCGATCATCTGACACTTGCTGGTCTTTTACACGATATCGGAAAACTCCGTATTCCTGATGAGATTCTTTTAAAACCAGGCAGACTTACCCCCGAAGAATTTGAAGAGATAAAAAAACACACAATTTACAGCTATGAAATTCTAAAAGACCTAAATATTGACAAAAAAATCAAAATTGCTGCTCTTATGCACCATGAGAAGTTCGACGGTTCCGGATATCCATTCGGTTACACTGGCGATCATATTAATGATATGACAGGCATTGTCACAATAGCCGATGTATATGACGCCATGACTGCAAAGCGCTGTTATCACAACGCAATGTGTCCTTTTGATGTGATAGCAGATTTCGAGTACGATGGTGTCAACAAGTATCATCCTAAATATATCGGAATGTTCCTAAATAAAATCGCAAGCTCATACATAGGAAGTAATGTACTTTTAAGCAATGGAAAAGTGGCTAAAATCATCTTCGTTACCGATAAATATTCCCGCCCCACTGTTTCACTTGCTGATGATGGAAGCATTATTGTACTTAAGGATAATCCTGATATAAAAATAACTAAAGTACTATAGTAAACACAAGCCCCTTTAAATAAACATTTATTTAAAGGGGCTAATTTTTTAAAATATTTATAACATTTCAGTTTCTATCTATCCCACTTATCGCATAGAGCATTTATCTGATCTGCAAATTTACCAAGATCCTTATTTGCCATACCCTGACACTTCTGGATGACTGCGATAAGCCGCTGTCCAGCAGCCACAAGACGATCGAATACCGTCTTCTCCCGACTTTGCATACCGGCTTCTTTTTTCTTCTCAACAAGCTGTCTAGAGCCGTCTGCTATCTTTTTGTTGGTAAGAAGATCATATGCATCACCACTATATGGTGCGACTGCATCATAGCCAAAAGTATCATGTACATGCTGCGCGAAGTATTCCGCAGTTGATTCCTCACCATGAACTATAAATACATGCTCCGGTTTGTTCTTTATCGCTCCAAGCCATTCAGTAAGCTGATTTTTGTCAGAATGACCACTAATACCTGGAAGGTTTACTATGCTGGCTTTTACCTCTATTTCCTCTCCGAACAATTTTACTTTTGAAGCTCCATTTAAAAGAGCATATCCAAGAGTCCCTGGTACCTGATAACCCACAAAAAGTATTGTCGAGTCGCTTCTCCACAAATTATGCTTTAAGTGGTGCCTTATTCGGCCCGCCTCACACATACCTGATGCAGATATAATGACCTTAGGCTTTTGATCAAAGTTTATCATCTTTGATTCATCTGATGATACCGCAACCCTAAGCCCCGGAAATTTGATAGGATTTATTCCAGCTGATACAAGCTCCATAGCTTCCTCATCGAAGCACTCTGACACATTTTCATGGAAGATGTTTGTGGCCTCAACCGCGAGAGGACTGTCGATATACACCTCGAAATTTGGATATTCCGACAGTAGATCTTCTGTTTTTATCCGTCTGATAAAATAAAGCATCTCCTGCGTCCTTCCAACTGAAAATGCCGGGATCACAAGGTTTCCACCTCTCGTAAATGTTGCATTCATAACCTTTGCAAGCTCCACTGCATAGTCAGGTGGTGTATCATGCAAACGATTACCATATGTAGATTCCATAACTACATAGTCTGCCTCATCTACATACTGCGGATCTTTAATAAGCGGCCTGTTATGGTTTCCGATATCACCTGAGAAAAGAATTTTTTTCGTGATATTATCTTCTGTTACCCACATCTCTATTGATGATGAACCAAGCAGATGACCTGCATCCACAAATCTTACTCTAAGCCCCGGACATATCTCATATACGCTGTTGTAATCGCATGTCGTAAAATGCTCCATAACGCCCTGGGCATCGTTTACATCATACATAGGTGTAACCTCAGGTTTGCCAGCTCTTCGTGCTTTTCTGTTCTTCCACTCTGCCTCAAATTCCTGAATATGTGCCGAATCCTTTAACATGATATTACACAGATCAGTAGTAGCTTTTGTTGCAAAAATAGTCCCTCTGAAACCATGATTGTACAACAGTGGTAAAAGACCTGAATGGTCAATATGTGCATGTGTCACAAATACATAGTCTATGAGCGAAGGATTGACCGGTATCTCCTGATTTACATATAGATCAGGTCCCTGCTCCATACCACAGTCTACCAGAATATGTTGATCCCCAAAAGTCAGATAATGACAACTTCCCGTGACCTCTCGGTCCGCCCCAATAAATTCCAATACCATAATACCATCTCCTATTATTTAAAATATTTAAATTTGTTAATCTAATTATACCATAGCCAGGCCATTTTCTGTATCTCTTTCTTTATTCTATACATTATTTTTCTCTAGTACAGCGTAGCTGTTACAATGCATACGGTTATAAAATCCCAGATCATATTCTATAATCTTTAAATAGCAAAAGCCCCGGCTTCATTTACGAAACCGGGGCATAAATCTTTTATTTAATTAACGTTTTGAATTCTTAAGAAAATCAGGTATATTGATCTCTACCGGCTTTACTGTGCTCTCTGGCTGGCGTGGTCTCTGGATACCTGTATATGTATGTGTAGGAGCTGCTGTAGCTGTAGGCGAAACAGGAGTTGTCGCATGAAATCCTGCTGCAGATGTCATTCCAACACCAGCTGTTGTCCTTGGTGCAGCCTGCGCATTAGGATAAACCATACGTCCTGCCATCGCAGAGGTCATTCCTGCAGCAGCCTGTGCCTGAGCCTGTGTAGAATCCTGTGCTGATACATCCTCAAGTCCTGTAGCAATGACTGTAATAGATGCCTCATCAGTCATGGACTCATCAAACTTGGCACCGAAGATAATATTTGCATTTTCTCCGGCAAGATCCTGAACATAACTTGCTGCATCATTTGCATCCATAAGGGAGATATCTCCTGAAATATTGATGATAACGTGTGTAGCACCGTTGATCTTTGTCTCAAGAAGAGGAGAAGCAACTGCAAGCTTAACTGCCTCGATAGCTTTATCATCACCCTTTGCACTGCCGATACCGATATGTGCCAATCCCTTGTCCTTCATGACTGTCTGTACATCTGCAAAGTCAAGATTGATAAGTGCAGGCATATTGATAAGATCAGTAATTCCCTGAACTGACTGCTGTAATACTTCATCTGCTTTCTTAAGGGCATCCGGCATTGTAGTGCGACGGTCTACGATCTCAAGAAGCTTGTCATTAGGAATAACGATAAGAGTATCAACGTTCTCTTTGAGACGCTCAATACCTGATGTAGCATTGATCATACGCTGTTTAGCCTCGAATTTAAAAGGCTTTGTAACAACACCTACTGTAAGTATCCCCTGCTCTTTTGCGATTTTAGCAACTACAGGTGCTGCACCTGTACCTGTTCCACCGCCCATGCCACATGTAACGAATACCATATCAGCGCCCTTTACTGCAGCTGAAAGCTCTTCTGCGCTTTCTTCTGCGGCCTTTGCACCGATCTCAGGCTGTGCTCCGGCACCTAATCCTTTTGTAAGCTTCTCACCAATCTGTATCAATGTAGGAGCTTTGCAAAGCTGTAATGCCTGTTTATCAGTGTTGATACCGATAAACTCAACTCCACCTATATTCTCGTCTACCATCCTGTTAACGGCATTGTTACCGGCTCCACCTACTCCGATGACAATGATCTTTGCGCTGTTATCAGCCTCGTTCGTTTTAATTTCAAGCAAGGGTATTTCCTCCTCTTTCTTTCCAAATATTCTATAAACTTATATAAAAATCTAATTATCTTAAACTCATATAGTCTATAATATAATTTTTTAGTAAAATAATCAACCTAAAAATAGCATTTTTTCATTAAGTTTTGCATTATTCTGTCTTATCAAACACAATATTTGTTGTTTCTTCTGTCCAATTTTCTAAATGTAGTATTCCTGACTGACCCTCGATTGATGGCATAATAGCCTTAAGCCGCTCTATCTTTCTGGTCAGTTTTGTTGTATCTCCGATTACTACGTTGACATTTCCATATATGGCTATAGGAGCATTGTCACCCCCATAATCTATCGAATCTGGCACTAGTTTTTGACGTTTAAGCCCCTGCGTAAGCTCAAGAATATCCTTAAGCGTTGAATCTGCTATAGGAAGCTTCTCATAGAGCACTACCTTATCACAACTGATACCGTCTATTTTAGGAATACCCGGCACCGTATCCGATGATGTCTCCACAACAAATCCATCTTTGTCAAAATATGCATTTTCGTCAATTCCTGGAATATATATATATCCAAGCATTCCTTTTTCATAAACCTTTATACGAAGAGTATTTGGACTATCAAGTCCTATGCTCATAGTATCTATAAAAGGAAGCTTATCCGTGTCCCTAAATCTGTATTTAAGAAATACATAAAGCGAATTCCAGGAATATTTATCATTTAACACAACATCCTCAATAGTCTGCTGATCGTACAGTTCATTGCCATCGACAACTACTTTTTTTACTGTAAAAAGCTTAAGTGCTATAAGAAAAAGTATAGCAAGCACTGCCACAACGATGACAAAACCTATCAAAAAATGCTTAAGTATCTTTCTTTTTTTTCTATTTTTTTTGATCATCGTTTTATATCTCCAACACTAAATATTCTCTAGTCTTATTTTTCTCGACACCGATAGCACCAGACCGATCTCCGCCATCAGGAATATGATAGAGGTACCTCCATAGCTGATAAATGGCAAAATAACACCGGTATTCGGTATTGAATTTGTGACAACTGCGATATTTAAGATAGCCTGTATCGCAATATGTGACATGACACCAACCACGAGAAGCGACCCAAACAGATCTCTTGCATTGTTTGCTACTACCATCATGCGCCATATAAGCAATATAAAAAGCAGTATAAGGCAAATTGCACCAAAAAGCCCAAGCTCCTCACATATGATAGTAAAAATCATATCATTCTGTGACTCCGGTACATTTCCAAGCTTCTGTAAACTCTCTCCGAGTCCTTTGCCAAAAAGCCCTCCCGAACCTATTGCATACAACCCCATAAGCGTCTGATAGCCTTTGTCTCCGGCTGTCTCAGGATGAAGCCATGCCTCAATACGGTCGCCTCTATATCCTGCCAACATAATAAATGCAACAATAAATATCACTCCCGCAACTCCTACCAGAATAAACTGCAAGTATTTCGGGCTCGCAACAAAAAGCATGCATACTGATATTCCCAATATGATAACCGCTGTACTTAAGTTACTGTAGGCAACTATTCCAACAAGTGGCGAAAGTAACAAAATAACCTTAATCAATGTGCTGAATTTGGCAAACTGCTTCGGGATCTTTTCAATTACAACAGCCATAAAAAGTATGACTGCAATCTTTGCCACCTCTGACGGCTGAAACTGGATCGGTCCGACTTGTATCCACCTCGACGAACCATGCGAACTTGAACCAATACCTGGCACAAATACCATGCAACAGAGTATAAATGAAAAAGCATATGCCAGAAAGCCGAATTTTTTCCATATCCTATAATCTATAGCTGTCATTATAATCATGGCAACTGTTCCAAGTGCTATGTTACGCAGTTGAAGTTTGAGATAATGCATACTGTCATTATATTTATTTGCAGACGTATAAGCACTTGAACTGTAGAGCATTACAAGTCCGAAGCAAAGCAAAAATATAACAACAAACAAAAGATTGTAGTCAAAAAAGGCTGTTCCTTTTTCTTTATGTTCTTTATGATCTTTGTTTTTCCTATGCTTTCTTGCCAAAACAAACTACTCCTCTAATCCTTTTACTAATTCCTTAAATATGCGTCCTCTTTCCTCATAATTTGGGAACATTCCCCAACTGGCACATGCTGGCGAAAGAAGTACTGCATCACCTGAAACTGCATGATCATAGCAGTAGTTTACCGCTTCCTCAAAAGTATCTTTTTTTACAGTATTCATAAATCCATGCTTATGTGCGCACTCTTCTATCTTATCAGCAGTCTGACCGATAAGCACAAGCTCCTTGACCTTGCCATCAAAGGCTTCTATCCACTCATCATACTCTGACTGTTTATCATATCCGCCACCTATAAGTAAAGTAGGTCTGTTCATAGCTTTTATACCCTGGATTGCAGCATCAGGATTTGTACCTTTTGAATCGTTATAAAATCTGACGCCCCGCTTTTCTGTAACATATTCTATTCTGTGCTCTACTGCCGTAAATACCTTAAGTACCTCAACAATCTTATCCATTGGTACACCAAAGTTTACAGACATGGCACAGGCTGCCATGACATTCTCATAGTTATGCTTTCCAAGAAGATTTAAGTCATTTACATTAATTATTTCATCACGCTGTCCGTCATGGGCGTACATGATCATATCTCCATCCAGATAAAATCCTTTGGAAAGTTCTCTTGCACTGCTAAAAAATATCACTTTTGCAGGACATTCCTCCGCAAATTTTCTTAAGACTTCATCCTCGTAATTTAAGATGCAGAAATCATCTGCTGTTTGATTTTTAGTAATATCTTCTTTTGCCTTTATATAATTTTCCATCGTATGATGACGATTTAAATGGTCAGGTGTAATATTTAATATCGCACTTACCTTTGGAGCAAATGTGTCTATAGTCTCGAGCTGAAAACTTGAGATCTCCGCAACAGTTACCGTATCATCTGTGCATTTTGATACCATCGATGTATATGGGATTCCTATATTTCCTACCACTCTTACATCAGAAAAATAATTTTTCATGATCTCGCCTGTAAGGGCTGTTGTAGTTGTCTTTCCGTTTGTACCTGTGATGGCGATG
The DNA here is from genome assembly GCA_963641405.1 of bacterium. Taxonomy (GTDB): domain Bacteria; phylum Bacillota; class Clostridia; order Lachnospirales; family Lachnospiraceae; genus Roseburia. The sequence goes on from CAVICC010000046.1 coordinate 7,519, forward strand.
ATCTTTCCTGCGCCGAAGGTGTATGCCAGCTCGATCTCTCCCCATATCTTTACATCCTTGTCTCTTAGAGAATTGACCATAGGTAGGTCAGTCGGTACACCCGGACTAAGCACCGCCACGTCAAATCCATCCAGCTGTGCATCAGTAAGCTCTCCTAATATAAGCGGCACATTCTTTAATGCCGGAGCTTTCTCATAAAGAGCTGCTGTATCAAGTTCCTTGTTACCATCGAACAGTACAGTATCTATTTTATTTGCAGTCAGAAGCTCTGTGGCAGCTATTCCACTCTTGCCTGTACCTACAACCAATACTTTTTTTCCTTGTAAGCTCATTTTGATTCCTCCATTTTGCCAACTTTTAGTATATATTATTCACCCTGTGCACCCTCATCATCCTGATTTGCCTGGTCTTCCTGAGCTTCCTGCTCACCCTCCTGAGTAACTTTTTCACCTGTAGGCGGATTGTCTCCCTCTATTGTAAGATCAGCATTTACTCCTGTTGTTTCCTCATCAGGATAGATATTCATATAAGGAAGTACTTCTTTTAATATCTCTCTTGTGAGATTCTGTGCATAGTTACTGTGAGGCTGATCCTGCACATTTGGCTGATCGATAATTGTATAGATCACCAGTTGCGGATCATCTGCCGGCACACAACCGATAAATGATACGAGATAACATCCCCTTTTTCTAAGATGAGTATTCTCATCATACATCTGGGCTGTTCCTGTTTTACCACCCATTGAATAGCCATCTACTTTCGCTATCTTTCCGGTTCCGCTTGCCACGACATTCTTAAGGTATCCTTTTAGTGTCGTGCTGGTTGACTCAGAAACTGTCTTCTTTAATAAAGTAGGTTCTATCGTGCTAACTGTGTTGCCATTTGCATCAGCAATTTTCTTTACCACATGTGGCTGATAATAGTTTCCTCCATTTACAAGTGAAGAGAATGCGCTTATCATCTCTATCATCGTACAGTTGTAGTTCTGACCAAAAACATTTGTCGCCAGATCGACCGGCTTGATATTATCGAGTGTATACAAAAGCGTTGATGTGTTTGCCTCGCCCGGCAGATCTATTCCTGTTTTCTGTCCAAATCCAAATACACTCTGGTAATACAGAAAGTTCTCCGCACCGATCTTGTATGACATCTGCATGAGCGCATCATTGCACGAATCCATGAGCGCCTTTTCTAGTGTCTCCACACCATGTCCAGATCTGTTTACACATGATACCTTTTCACCGCCAAACATCTCATATCCATCACACAAAAATGTCATATCCTCTGAGAGCGTTCCGGTCTCTAGTCCAGTTGCTACTGTAAATGGTTTCTGCACTGATCCCGGCTCATATGTATGTGTAACACTGTAATTTTGCCACAATTGATTTAATATATCCATACTCTGATCTTCTGTAAAAGCATCAATCTGCTCTTGAGAATAATACAAACTTAAATCCCTAGGATTATTAAGGTCAAAATTTGGATAGTCAGCCATGGCAAGTATCTCTCCGGTTTTCGGATTTTCTATTACTACAGCTATATTTTCCGCGCCAAGACCTTCCCTGGCATTGTTTGCATATGTATCAGAAAACAGTTTTATCTTATCCTCTACTATTGACTGGATATTTGCATCAATTGTAGTATAAATCGTATTTCCATCCTCTGCCGCAATAACAGTTTTCTGAAAATCATTATCTGAGTTTAGATATCCATACTCTCTTCCATTTACACCATTTAATGTGTCATTGTAAGAATTTTCAAGTCCTGTTGTTCCGACATTACCTGATGAAGTAAAGCCTATTACAGAGCTTGCCAGCGTGCCAAATGGATAACTTCGCTGATATTCTGTCTCGAACCATACACCCTTGATATTAGGATTTTTGAGATTGCCGTCATCGTCTGTTGCGTCCTGCATTTCCACAAACGGCTGTATTGTGTCGTAAGATTGTTTCTTTAAAAGTACAATATATTTAGTATCCTTGCTGTTTGTTGCGTAATCTTCTAACGTACTTCTGTCTAGATCCGGAAAGCACTGTACAAGTGCATCAATAGTCGGATCTATATACTCATCCTTGCCTGTCATAACTGAACAGTCGAGGATAACATTATAAACAGCCACACTTGTGGCAAGTACCGTACCATTGGTATCTACAATATCTCCCCTTTGAAATGGTATCGTCTTGCTGTCGTATGACTGCAATGATAAAACTTTTTTTGTATATGCGTCTCCGCTGGTGTATTCTATATACATAAGACGCCCTATAAGACCAAGCAGAGCCGCAACCAAAAACAGAAACAATACAAACAGTTTTGTTTTCATTTTGCGTCCGATCTTTCTGACCGGTCTTTTTCTCATTCTGGCTGCCAATATGGTTCCTCCGTTTTATTCCGGTATATCGTTGTACTGATCCATGTAATTATTGTTGTCTACTGAATAGTATACGATCTGATCCTGTGAGGCGTATTTCATTCCAAGTCTGTTGATTGCCGCATCCTTTATCGCATTGAGATCTGTTGATGTTGTGATCTCTTTGTATCTGGCATCATTGTCTGCCTTCATGTCAGATATCTGACTCTCCAGCGCTGCCACTTCTTTCATCTGCTGCGTAACATTTGATCTTGTCTGAATAAGGGAAACGGCAACAAATGCAGACGCTGCAACACATCCTGTAAGAAAAGTAACAAACGCACGGTTCATCACAAGAGCTCTTTCCTGATTTCTTCTTGCCGCTCTTCTTCTGCTTTTCTTTCTTTTTACTTCCTCTAACTCTTTTTTCGTTCTCCGAGGCTGTCTTAGTGGTGCATTCTCCTCAAGAGGTCTTACTGTATTCCCATTTACATAATAAGTTGTTCTGTTCATTTATCTTGTTACTCCTTTAGATATCATTTCGCTCAAACACCCGAAGTTTTGCACTCTTCGAACGTGAATTTTCTTCAAGCTCTTTTTCAGATGGCAGAATAGGTTTTCTCGTGATGACCTGACCCTTTGATTTTTTGCCACACACACATACCGGAAAACTTGATGGGCATGTACATGGATTTTCGTTTTTCTTAAAATTGGACTTTACTATGCGATCCTCTAATGAATGGAATGTAATGATACATATTCTTCCGTTTGGATTTAAAAGATCTATCATATCGTCTAAATTATCACGAAGCACATCAAGCTCATGATTTAACTCAATTCTTATCGCCTGATATGTTCTCTTTGACGGATGTCCTCCTGTTGCCCTGACTTTTTGCGGTATTGCCGCCTTTATTATCTCATTAAGCTGGCCTGTGGTGGATATCACTTCCTGTTGTCTGGCTTTAACTATGTGCTTTGCAATGTTTTTTGCAAATTTATCCTCGCCATAATCCCTGATAATGCGGTACAGATCTGCCTCGCTATAGTCATTTACTATATCCTTTGCTGTAAGTGCATTTCTGTCATCCATTCGCATATCAAGCGGGGCATCCTCACTCCTATAGGTAAATCCCCTCTTTGGAGTATCAAGCTGAAATGATGAAACTCCAAGGTCAAGCATTATTCCATCGACCTTATCAATTCCGAGGCTGTGTATCACATTTTTCATGTCCGAGTAGTTGCTTCTTACTATAGTAACTTTGTCACCAAACTCAGCCAGTCTCTTACTTGCCGCCTCTATAGCATCTGCATCCTGATCTATGCCGATCAATCTGCCTTTTTCTTTAAGTCTCTTGCAGATCTCATATGAATGTCCGGCACCACCTAAAGTGCCATCTACGTATATGCCATCAGGCTGGATATTTAGATTTTCAATTGTCTCACTTTTAAGTACCGAGTAGTGGTTAAATTCCATGTAGTCTCCCTAAATTGTTATTCCAAGATCTGCCATATGCTCTGCTATCTCATCCATATCGTCAAAATCAGAATTCTCAAGGTATTTGTCTTTGCTCCAGATTTCAACTCTGCTGTATACACCTACTGATACGACTTCTTTGTCGATATCTGCATATTCTCTTAAATTAGCCGGCAGAAGTATTCTGCCCTGCTTGTCCACCTCACAGGTTGCTGCCCCTGCAAAGAAGAATCTCATAAATTTACGTGCATCTTTTGATGTAAGTGGTTTTTCACGAAGGCTTTCTTCGATACGGTGCCATTCTTCATTGGAATAGACGAACAGACAACCATCTAACCCCTTAGTAACAACAAATTCGTTACCAAGCTGCTCACGGAACTTTGCCGGAACTATCAAACGTCCCTTGGCGTCAATTGAATGATTGTACTCGCCCATGAACATGGCATCCATCCTCCTTCCTAGAAGTGTAAAGCTTTGATTTATGCCATGAAGTCGTATCCAAAAATTCCAACCACATTGCACCACTTTTATGGTAATTTACACCACTTTCTACCACTTAGGTACAATATTACACCTTATCCCCTATAAAATCAAGGTTTCAAAGCAAATTCAACAAAAAAAAGACGCAAAGCTTTCTCTTTTTCTTTGCGTCTTTTCTATAAAATTTATATAAATTTTACTTTTCTGTGGTGGATTGTGGTAAATCTTCCAGCATTTTTCCTAATTTTTTCTGCTTATATCTTACTATTACGATCCATATAAGAGAAGCAACAGCCATTGTGGCGGCAAGTGCCATTGACACAGGATAATTAATATAAGGAATGAGAAGCTGGTCCGTTCTAAGGCTCTCTATCCAAAATCTTCCAACTCCGTATCCAAATAAATATAGTAGAAATACTTCTCCATTGAACTTTCTGTGTTTAAAATATATCATCAGTATAATAAATAAACACAAATTCCATGACGATTCATACAAAAATGTAGGATGTACTGAAATATATTCTATTCCGTCTACTATCACTGTATGCGACAGAAGTTTTTCTGTCAGATCAGAGCTTCGCACTGCCGATATCGGAAGCTGCATAGCAAAAATCCCGTCATAATAATCGCCAAAAGCCTCTCTGTTGCAGAAATTGCCCCATCTTCCAATAACCTGTCCTATGATAAGTCCAAGTCCTGCCGTATCACACAGTAGCGGAAAGGATACCTTTTTTATCCTAGAAAATACAAATGTCGTGATTATCGCAGCAATCACACCGCCATATATCGCAAGTCCCCCCTGTCTAATATTTAAAATACTAAGCAGATCATCCTTGTAAAGCTCCCATCTAAATACCACATAATATATCCTGGCCCCTATGACAGAGCAGATGATCGCAACAAGCGCAAGGTCAAAATATGTATCAGGATTCTGTCCAGATTTTTTAGCCACATAGCTTGCCACCCACACTCCCATCATCATACCAAATGCTATGATCACACCATACATGGCTATATCAAAGCTGCCTATGGAAATGGTCTTTATCACATGATTTAAATATATGTGCAGATGTGGAAAATTAATATTGTAATCCATATTGTTCCTTTTTATCTGTGTTTTTCTTCCTCTGGAAGCTCTACTCTTATTTCCTTTGTTCTGATTTCTTTGCAGATCTGGTTTATAAACTCATCAATTGATTTTGTTCCCTCGTTGCCCTCAAAACGGCTTCTTACGGAAACTGTTTGGTTTGCCTCTTCATCTGCTCCTACAACAAGCATATATGGAAGTTTGTCAAGACGAGCTTCTCTTATCTTGTAGCCGATCTTTTCCGCTCTGTTGTCAACTGTTACATCGACATCGTTCTTCTTGAGCTCATCTGCAACTTTTTTTGCATAATCAGCATATTTTTCTGAAATAGGAAGCACTCTTACCTGCTCAGGGCAAAGCCATGTAGGGAATTTGCCTGCATATTTTTCGATAAGCCAAGCAAGTGTACGCTCATAGCATCCAAGTGATGTTCTGTGGATGATGTATGGACGGATCTTGTCACCATTCTGATCGATATAGTACATGTCAAAATTCTCAGCGATAGCGCAGTCAAGCTGGATTGTAACCATTGTATCCTCTTTGCCATATACGTTCTTTGCCTGAATATCGATCTTTGGTCCATAGAAAGCAGCCTCCCCGTCTGCCTCAACGAATGGAACGCCCTCTTCCACAAGTATATTGCGCAGCACTGCCTGTGTTGAATTCCAGTACTCATCATCTCCAAGATATTTCTCTGTATTCTCCGGATCCCATTTTGAAAGACGATATGTAACATCATTCTCAAGTCCAAGTGTCTTTAAGATATATCTGTTTAAGCTAAAACATGCCTTAAGCTCTTCCTCACACTGGTCAGGACGGATAACATTATGTCCCTCTGAAATAGTAAACTGTCTTACTCGTGTAAGTCCGTGCATCTCTCCTGAATCCTCATTACGGAAAAGTGTAGATGTCTCACCCATTCTGTATGGAAGATCTCTGTATGAGTGCTGCTGTGCTTTGTATACATAATACTGGAATGGACATGTCATTGGACGAAGCGCCATAACCTCTTCCTCACCGTCTTTTTCCGGATCTCCAAGTACAAACATTCCATCAAGATAATGATCCCAGTGTCCTGAAATCTTGTAAAGGTCTGATTTTGCCATAAGTGGTGTCTTTGTACGAACATAGCCCCACTCTTTATCCTCGAGGTCCTCAATCCATCTTTGCATCTTCATGATCATCTTTGTACCCTTTGGCATCATAAGTGGAAGTCCCTGTCCAACAACATCTACTGTTGTAAAGAGGCCCATTTCGCGACCAAGCTTGTTATGATCTCTCTTTTTAGCCTCTTCCATTCTCTCAAGGTGAGCCTTTAGTTCTTCCTTCTTATTATAGGCTGTTCCATAGATACGGTGAAGTCTTGCCTTGTTTGAATCACCTCTCCAGTAAGCCATTGATGAAGATGTAAGCTTGAATGCCTTTACACCTTTTGTACTCATAAGATGTGGTCCTGCACACAAATCTACAAATCCGCCCTGATCATAGAATGAGATTTCCTCTCCCTCAGGAAGATCCTCGATAAGCTCTACCTTGTATGGCTCGCCTTTCTCCTCCATGAATTTGATAGCTTCCTCTCTTGGAAGTGTAAATCTTGTGATCTCATGTCCTGCTTTGATGATCTTTTTCATCTCAGCCTCAAGTGCATCAAGATCTTCTCTTGAGAATGGCTGTGAATCGAAATCATAATAAAATCCGTCATCAATTGCAGGTCCGATAGTAATCTTTGCATCAGGATAAAGATTCTTAACAGCCTGAGCTAATACATGTGATGCTGTATGTCTGATGACAGGAAGAGCTGCCTCATCGTTTGCTGTGATTATATTTAATGTGCAGTCTTTGTCAAGAACTGTTCTAAGATCTACTACTTCTCCATCTACTTCTCCTGCGCAGGCAACTCTTGCAAGACCTTCGCTGATGTCTTTAGCGATATCATATATACTTTTTGATTCGCTATACTCTTTTGATGAGCCATCTTTTAATGTTATCTTCATTTTTGTCGTCTCCTTTTACATATTAAAAATCCCCGACATCACATAAAATATGCGATATCGGGGACGATAATCTAAATTACCGTGGTTCCACCCACATTCTCTCTGAAAATATTTTCCAGAAACTCATTCGACTATAACGTGGTCAACGGACTGTATTAAAGCCACTCAGAGCTGGTATTCGGTATATTCTCTACCAGGAAACTTGCACCACTCATCAGATAATACTTTAATCATCCTATGAGGTTTCCCTCTCTGTCGCTTTGGATATACTTACTGTTCTCTTCTACGTGTTGTTCTTATTTAATGTTCCTTACAAAAACTGATAATATACTTATTTTTCTAATATGTAAAGTACTTTATACATTTTTTCCGCAACATTTTTTGTATTTCTTTCCCGAACCGCATGGACATGGATCATTACGTCCGATTTTCTTTCCTACTACTACTGTTCCGGATTTCTTCTGCTCGAGGTAAAGTGCATGCTTTGTATCTGCATCGAAGATTTCATCCCACATTGGAAGATTGTAAAGCCACTCTGCTTTTGCATCTACCATATTCTTGTAGAGCTTTTCTTTATCGAATGCAAGGCTTACTTTTGTATCCTCTTCCATCTCCTCGATTGGATTTGGAGTAACAAGGCTGTCGTTGATTCCATCGAGGAAACCTGTCATCTCCATGATTGATAAATTATATTTCTCAGCGAGTTCTTTAACAGTTCCCTCTACTACCTCGTCTGGGTTTGTAAGAAGCTGCTCGTATACACCCTTCTCTAAGAGGAAATAATGCTGCCAAAAACGCTGTAATTCTCCCTGATCTGCTTTGTCATTGTAGGCAATCTTGTGCCACTCTTGTAATAAAGCCATTTTTATACCACCTTTATCTTTTATAAAATGATTATGAAGGTTACCCCTCAACTTTTACATATGGATGTATTATAACAAAATACAAGCTTGACGTCAATTTCGTTTTTATTTATGATGTAATTAACTAATCACAAACGGAGTCCATAATATATGAAGAAAACCAAACGCATACTGGCACTGATCGGTGCTATCCTTTTAATACTTTTATATGTTGCAGCCTTTATCACTACACTGCTTGATCACACAAGCGATATGCGCTACTGGAAAGCAGCCGTTGCCGCAACTATCATAATCCCTGTTCTGATCTGGGCTTATTCTTTTGTATACAAGCTCGCTAAGGGATCTGATAATGATAAAAAAAATGACTAAGGAGATTATTTTGGAAAAGATTATGTCACCGCTGCTTCGCGGTTTAGATGAAAAGGAATTACAGGATATGATGAATGTTCTTTTTTCAAGGGAACAGGCCTTCGAGAAAAATTCTGTGATTTTTTCTGCTGGATCGGTAATCCATGAGACAGGGATCGTACTTTCAGGCAGTGTAAATATTGAAAATAATGATCTTTGGGGAAATAAGAGCATCTTAAGCAACATCCCTGCAGGACAGGTATTTGCGGAAACTTATGCATTTAGTCATGAGCCTATGATGGTGGATGCCGTTGCCGCTGAAGACTGTACAATTTTGTTTCTGGATTTTAATATGCTGATGGATACACCATCTAAAAACTGGACATGGCAGACTAAGCTCCTTAAAAATATGTTAAATGTGTCAGTGCACAAAAATCTTGCGCTGTCCAATCGGATATTCTGCACATCCTCAAAGACTATCAGAGGAAGGCTCCTGACTTATCTCTCATCACAATCGATAAAAGCTGGGAGTGCAACCTTTGATATTCCTTTTAATCGTCAGCAGCTTGCTGACTATCTAAATACTGACAGAAGTGCATTGTCAAATGAGCTTGGTAAAATGCGCGATGAAGGACTAATTGAATTTTACAAGAACACCTTCAGACTCAAAAATTAGTTAAATATTTTATAAGTTCGTTTACAGCATTATCCACATCCATATTATCCACCACTTTATCACATATCTGGCGGTTACGCTTTTCAGCATCTATAGAAAGTATACGAAGCGTCTTCTCCTCCACCGTATAGTCCTGCTCTATTATATCCCGTATAAGCAGTTCTTTGTCACGCGATACATATATGATCACCGTAGGGAAATGACGTTTCATTGCAATAGCGCCACACATATCAAGTGGCATCACCACATTCCTTCCGCTCTCAAGTACACTTTCTATATCTTCTTTTTTGGTACCATACTGTATGCCAGCATATCTGGTTTTTTCAAAGAAATTTTGCTCTTCAAACTCTTTATCAGTCAGACACCTGTGCTTACTGCTATGCTTGGTACAATAGGTTCTTGGATTTTCAAACTGTGGCTGCCTGCAAAGCCTGTCCGATAATTCTGTTTTCCCTGACCCAGACGGTCCTACCAGTGCTATGACCGATGGCTTTATTATACTTTTGCTCTTGTATAAGGATGCACTGATAATCTGCTCCACAAGATAGACAAACTCCGTGATATCATTTACCGAAAGAAGACCTGTCATCTTTGAGTTCCACGGCTTACGCATAAGCACCGGATATGTGGCTGGCGTCTCAAGTACGTTGTGAATTGCATCATCTAATATGATGTCAAACTGCACCAGATTCTTAGCATTGCCAAGTATGATATTCTCCGGTGAAAACTCCGGGAAAGCCTCCATTATCTGATTGGCACGCACTCCCATAAAGCCCGGGGCAACAGCAGTGATAAAGTACACCTCCGCTATTTCCATAAGCTTTCTTATCATCTGCTTTGTCTCTTCTGTCGGTCTTTGTCTTTCGTAAAGAGCCGGATCATTATAAAATTCTTTTATGACAGATGCCCTTCCAGTATTGGCCCACGACTCTATATCATCAAGGCAAAGTGGTGGCTGTATATTATATTTGTCATTTGCCATCTCTATTGCAATACTGTTGAAAGGTGCTGTCACATCATCCCAGTCTAAGCCTATTTTCGGTCTTATCATACACTGCTCCTACATATTACAGTCTGGCTGCATTAGCTGACTTCTTTTTATTTTTCACATTCTTATCTATTGCCTTTTCCTGATTTGCCTGGGCATTCTTATCTAAATCGACTATTCTTTTATTAACAGCCTTTGTAAAAAGTCCTGTTGAAGCGATTGCCAGTTTTTTTCTCATATTTTCATCAGTTATGAACTTATAAATATCGGCATTTGTCATATTATCGATCAGACTTTTTACGGGTTCGCATTTTAACATTTCATCTTTTAATGCTTCATATGGCATTTTATGAGCCTTGCATGACTTTAATACAGCATCAAATCCAAAGTGGTCAGCCTTGCTCATTATATTCATCATTGTAACAGTAGCAACAATGTCTGCAGCAACGGGTTTTTTCTCACTATTGAGCTTATAATTCATACGATTTTCTTTTATTGCATCATCAGTATCCAAACGCTCTATCTTATTGATCCCAGTTGATTTCCAAAAATCCTCTTTAGCTTCATCCAAGTATGCAATTTTATCATTATCTTCTATACTTATTACAATTTTATCGCACTCTGCCTTCAGCTGATCAGTAAATGCATCATGTTCTTTCTTGTTGTAATCCTCTTCCTGAAGATGCCTCTCAAGACTGATACCATAGCTCTTTGCTATATCGTCATAAACCTTAAGATGTTTATGTGCTGTTGTAGCTTCCAAATCAAGACTTGCATATTTCTTTTTCATTGCATCAAGCACTTTATTATTCTCTTCAAGTGTAACATTAGTTTCCTCTAACTCTTCAATAATCTGGATCATACCATATTCCATATTAGATACATACGGCTTCTTCTTATAATCGTCAAGTTCTTTAAGCAGAGTGATCATTCCGTCAAGTTGATTCTTTATATCATTTGCAGCTTCATATCTCTTCTTTCCATTAAAATAACCATATGTACCCGCTTCAAATTTGTAATCGATATAATCATCCACATTCTTTTTTATTGATTCTAAATCCAAGCATAAATACTCTGTATTTGCCCTATTTGCCAGATCAAAAATAAGTCTGTTGTCACCTCTGTCCATAATAGTTTCAAATACACTTTTATCCTGTTTACGAAGTATCCCAAGGGCACTCTCCATAGCAGAATACTTTTCACCCTTTTTAGCTCCATTTGTTGTATCGAGCTTTTGCAAGCTAGCCTGTATCTTCTGTGCATACTCTTTGAAACGGTCTTCAAATTTACGTGCAACAAATCCTTGCTTATACTTTTTTACCCCGGCTTCTTTAAAGCCATATCCTGCGCCTTTTCTTATACGCAGTGCAGTTTCCATCTCCCCAATCTGATCCTTTAATACAGCCGCAGGTTGACTTTTTTCATTATATTTTTTTAATTCAATATAATATCTGTCCTGAATCAGATCTTGCAATAAGTTTTTTGAGTACTCATTTTTTTCTTTTGCCGCTTTAAGCTTATCACCTGTCAGATCTTTTGTATTTTCGACATGCATAAGATCTTCGATTCCTCTTAAATAAAAGCCTAAATATGGCGAATCTTTGCCGTTTTCTATAAGATTGTCATCTTTTAGTTGCGAATATCTTATAAAGCTATTTTCAAAAAGATATAAATTACTCTTTCTATTAATAATAGAATCCCTTATAGCATCTGCATATGTATCTTCACCTTCATTCTTAGAATAGTCCGTACACATTTTATAAGCTAGTGCATCGTGAGTTATGCTATTTAGCGTATCATTAAGAAACTCAGTCTCCTCAGAAAAGGCTCCATTTGGCGCACCAAAAGCATCCAATAACTTATTCCTCAAGAGCTTATGTATACCGGTTAATTCTAATTTACCCGAAAGATCTTTTACTATCTGCTTGTAGCTTGCCATCTGCGGTGTGCCCTCAAGCAATTCCGGCTTATCCTTCATAAGTCTGCCAAATTCTATGAAGCTATCTACAAAACTTTCAAGTGCTAGCATATTGTTTCTATATTCGTAAGTTACTCCAGAATAGTCATATAGGTAGTCCGTCGGGTTACAATTTGCATCTACAGCAATTGCATATTTTTTATTCATATTGTCAATCAACTGCTGCGCTTTCTCTAAATCTTGATTTGGATTTGGCATAATC
>CAVICC010000047.1:0-5214 GCA_963641405.1 bacterium
GAGTGGAAAATAAAGTCTTTTTAATAAGTTGAGCTTAACATATTTACCTTTTGCTAAAAGAGTGCTATCCTCATCACATCGAAAGAGCGCGCAATTTCAAATTAATGTATGAAATGAAAAGTAACATGAAATGATGAATGATAAGGAGATTATATAAAATGTCAGAATACATGCGTTTGGAATCAGATTCAATTGGTGAGATGGAAGTACCTAAGGAAGCATATTATGGAGTACAGGCTTTAAGGGCAAATGAGAATTTCCCAATAACAGGCAATAGCTTGAATTCAGAATTTATCAAAAATATGGCAAGAATAAAAGAGGCAGCTGCAATCACAAATATGAGAGCAGGAAGATTAAAGCCTGAGATAGCAAATGCCATTGAAGCTGCTTGCAACGAGGTAATATGCGGAATGTTCGAATCTGAATTCATAGTTGACGGAATTCAGGGAGGTGCAGGAACAAGCGCCAATATGAATATGAATGAAGTGATAGCAAACAGGGCAATTGAGATGCTCTGCGGTAAAAAAGGCGATTATTCGATAGTACATCCAAACGATCATGTAAATATGGCGCAGTCCACAAATGATGTCATACCGACAGCTGGAAAGCTTACTGTACTCGATCTGCTAAAAAATCTTGAGAAGAGCCTTAAAGTTTTAGATGATGCGCTTTTTAAGAAGGCAGATGAGTTTGACGGAGTAATAAAGATCGGCAGGACACAGCTTGAGGATGCGGTACCGATGAGACTCGGACAGACATTTCACTCTTATGCCACGATGATAGCCCGCGATATAGACCGCATTGCAAAGGTAAAAAAGGAAATGTATACGGTAAATATGGGAGCAACCGCCATAGGAACAGGAATAAACACATCAGAGTACTATTTTGACCACATCGTTCCTACACTTGCAAAGGTCAGCGGATATCCGCTCATGCAGGCAGATGATCTGTTTGATGCAACAGAAAATCTGGATGGTTTTGTAAGAGTTTCCTCTTGTCTAAAGGCTTGTGCAGTCAATCTTTCAAAGATGTGCAATGACCTTCGTATACTCGCCAGCGGACCAAAAGCAGGATTTGGAGAGATCACACTTCCTGCAATGCAGAATGGTTCTTCTATAATGCCAGGAAAAGTAAATCCGGTAATCCCAGAGGTAGTATCACAGGTAGCATTTCATATAATAGGTCATGATGTGACAATAACAATGGCAGCAGAAGCAGGCCAGATGGAGCTTAATGCTTTTGAGCCTGTCGTATTTTATAATCTGTTTGATTCAATTACCACGCTCACACATGCGGTTGATACGCTTACCAACAACTGTATACTTGGAATAACTGCAAACGAGGAGCGTTGCCGCGAACTGCTTGATGCAAGTGTTGGAATAACAACAGCACTCTGTCCGTACATCGGATACAAAAAGGCGGCAAGTCTTGCAAAAGAGTCACTCCGCACAGGTGTACCTGTCAAGAAGCTGGTTTTAGAGCATGGACTAATGAAAGAAAAACAGCTCGATGTGGTGCTTGATCCTTATGCGATGACAGAGGCAGGTACGCATAGGAGTAAGGCTCAGGTGGGGTAATCTCTTACATAAATAGAATAACGTGGAGTCGTTTAGCAAAGATAATCTGCTAAGCGGCTCTTTTTTGTGGCGTGTACGGAAAATAAAATAACTATTGACAAATCAAGTAAAGTGTGATGTACTATTACTTGTAAGACATAATACAACGCGACGAGACATAATACAACTGCTTGAATTGCCGTTATTTACAGGGTAATGAAAGGACAGTATAACGAATATGATACAAAGAGGTATCTGATCTTTCAAAGGTCAGGTACCTTTTCACGTATAGGAGATGATAAATGTGCAGGAGAAAATGGTAAGTGAAATACTTGACAAAGTTGCAGCCGGAAAGATAGGAACAGATGAGGCATTGCTTATGCTGCGGGAAGAACCGTTTCATGAAATGGGATATGCCAATATCGATAACCATCGTCAGCTGCGGCAGGGACAGGCTGAAGTGATATATGGAGCTGGCAAAACAAAAGAGCAGATATATGGTATTGTTGAATATATGAGTGAAACCGGAAACAGCCCGATTTTGATCACAAGAATGAGTGATGAGGCTGCAGATTATCTGAAAAAGGATTTCGACCTTGAATATGATGCTCTTTCACATGTTGGAATAGTAGGGAAGCTTCCGCCAAAGGATGGGAAAGGCACAATCCTTGTTGTAACAGCAGGAACCAGTGATATAGCAGTTGCTGAAGAGGCAGCAAAAACGGCAGAGGTATACGGCAATGATGTTGAGAGAATATTTGATGTAGGAGTGGCAGGAATTCATCGTCTGCTGGCAAAGACAGACAGGATAATGAGGGCAAGAGTCATTATTGCAGTTGCCGGAATGGAAGGTGCTCTTGCAAGCGTTATCGGAGGACTGGCGGATTGTCCGGTAATTGCAGTTCCGACAAGTGTTGGATATGGAGCAAATTTTGGAGGTTTGTCAGCATTGTTGTCAATGCTCAATTCATGTGCAAGTGGAGTCAGTGTGGTAAACATTGACAATGGTTTTGGTGCAGGATATCAGGCAAGTATGATAAATCATTTGTAGGAGGAAAGATAGATGAGTGTAGAGGAAAAATATCAAAAATTGCAGGAATATTTGAAAGAGCTTGGAAGTGTAGTTGTAGCATTCTCAAGCGGAGTTGACTCAACATTTTTACTTGAGGCTGCACATGAGGCATTGGGAGATAAAGTGGTCGCAGTTACAGCCAGTTCATGCTCATTTCCACAGAGGGAACTTAATGAGGCAAAAGAGTATTGCAGGACAAAAGGAATAAAACACATCATATGTCATTCGGAGGAACTGGATATAGATGGTTTTAGAAAAAATCCTAAAAACAGATGCTATCTTTGCAAACATGAGCTGTTTGAAAAAATTCTTCAAATAGCAGATGAGAACAATATGAACTATGTTGTAGAAGGCTCAAACATGGACGATAACGGAGATTACAGACCGGGACTTATGGCGGTAAAGGAGCTTGGAATAAAGAGCCCACTAAGATACGCAGAACTTTCAAAAGATGAGATAAGACAGCTTTCAAAACAAATGGGACTGCCAACATGGGATAAACAGTCATTTGCATGCCTTGCTTCGAGATTTGTATACGGAGAGACGATCAGCGAGGAAAAACTTGGAATGGTTGACAGGGCGGAACAGTGTCTTTTAGACCTTGGATTTCATCAGATACGTGTGCGTATACATGGAATGATGGCACGCATAGAGATAATGCCGCAAGAGTTTGAAAAGATAATAAAAAAAGATACTCTTGATATTATTATAAAGACATTTAAAGATATAGGATTTACATATACATCACTTGATCTTAACGGATACAAGACAGGAAGCATGAATTTGGGGGTGACAAGATGAAGACACTGTTTTTGGAATGTAATATGGGGGCGGCAGGAGATATGATACTGTCGGCTTTAATGGATTGCGTAGATGACCGGAGCAAATGTGTTGAAGAATTAAATAATCTGGGAATACCGGGAATTGTTTACGAATATAACAGGCTTACAAAGAGTGGGATATGCTGTACTCACATAGCGGTAAAAGTAAATGGGAAAGAGGAACTTAGTGAAGTTGTAAGTATGACAGGTCATTGCCATGCAATGCCACATCATGATCCGCACAACCATCACGGACATATACATAGCAATATGACATCAATATCACAGATAATAGATGGACTTAATACTACGGATCAGATAAAAAATGATGTGAAAAATGTGTACTCTATAATTGCAGAGGCTGAGAGTAAAGTGCATGGAAGCAATGTGACTCAGATACATTTTCATGAGGTAGGGGCAATGGATGCGATAGCAGACATTGCGGGATGTGCATACATGATAAGACATATAAATCCTGATCATATAGTTGTATCACCTGTCGCGACAGGATATGGAATGGTAAAGTGTGCGCATGGAATATTACCGGTACCGGCTCCGGCAACAGCAGTAATAATACAGGGAATGCCTACATATGCGGGAATTGTAGAAGGAGAGCTTTGTACTCCGACAGGAGCGGCAATACTTAAATATTTTGCGGATGAGTTTTCGCAACGTCCTTATATGAAAATTGAAAAAGAAGGATATGGTACCGGAACTAAAGAATTTTCAGTGGCAAGCTTCATAAGAGCATTTGTGGGCGAGCAGCTTTTACAGAAGGGAAGTATGGCGGGATGACAATACAGATAGTTAATGTATTCGGAAAAATCATACTCATGATAGCATTGGGATTTGTGACTACAAAGATAGGAATTATGACAGGTGATATGAAAAAGCTGTTGTCTAATTTTCTTATGAAGATTGTCTTACCAATAAATATCATAAGCTCTGCATGTCAGAAATACTCAGCCGCAAATGGAATCGGAATGCTTAAAGTACTGCTTATAAGTGCTGTGTATTATGCCGCTGCCCTGTTTATACTTACTGTCATATGCAAAAAAAGAATAGCAAAAGACAAAAAAGCAATATTTATAAATCTATCAGTATTTGCAAATGTTGGATTTATAGGCTTTCCTTTATTGCAGGAATTACTGGGAAATGTAGGAACTCTATATACAGTTGCATATAATATGGCATTTCAGTTGTTCTTTTTTACATATGGAATGTTTCTTATGAAAAATGATGGTGAACTGTCAGTAAAGGCAATTTTTAAAAACAGCATTATATATTTTTCAATAGCTTCGATAGCACTCTATTTTTCACAGTTGAGGTTTCCTGAATTTGTAGACTCTGCACTGTCGAGTGTCGGGGCAATGATGGTTCCGCTTTCAATGATAATAATCGGATACGAGATCGCAGCTATGGATATGCGCAGACTATACCGTGACAAAATGGCATATATAGTTTCATTCATACGGCTTGTTGCAGCTCCTGTATTAATGCTGATCGCAATGAAAATACTTGGTATACAGCATGATGTTGCTGTTGCAGTAACCATACTTACTGCTTTGCCGTCAGGTTCACTTACAGTCATAGCTGCCGAGGACTATGGTATGGATACGGCACAGGCAGCCTGTGCTGTAGCACAAAGTACAGTACTTATGGTTGTAACTCTGCCGATAGTAGTTATTTTTTCAGAGTTTATTTTATAAGTTTTTTCGTGAAAATTATGAGAAATAAAAAACTTGAAATTAATTGTAATTAATGT
>CAVICC010000047.1:5224-8717 GCA_963641405.1 bacterium
ATACAATCATGCAGATGTATTACAACGAAAGAAAGGAGATAAAATTATGTCAGTAGTATCAATTGAGAAAACAAAAGGAAATGATTATGAGAGCATCAGAGCAGCAGTGCGAAAATGCATTGTTGATATCGGAGGATTATCAGATATCATAAAACCACGATATAAAGTGCTCATAAAACCTAATTTCGTTGCAGTACCGGATGATAGATGCTCCGGTGGTGTCACCAGATGGGAAGTGGTAAAGGCAATAGCAGAGCGGGTAAAAGAGGAAGGCGCAATTCCGATAATTGCAGAATCTTCAGCAGCAGGTGTTGATACTGAGCAGGTAATCCAGAAGTGCGAATATCAGCAGCTTCGTGACGAAGGATATGAAGTTATTGACTTAAAGAAAAGAAAGATAACAAAAATTCCTGTGGAAAATGGAAAAGTGATCGATGCTATGACAACATGGGATATTGTAGCTGAAGCTGATGCGGTAATTACAGTTCCTGTAATGAAAACACATGATCAGACAGAAGTTACTTTAGGTTTAAAAAACTTAAAGGGACTTATAGCAGATGGACAGAAAAAATACTTCCACAGTCACGGTGTGGTAAATGGTGTTATTGACATAATTCAGACAGTAAAGCCGGTGCTTAGTGTAATAGATGCTACATTCTGCCAGCAGGGACTTGGACCGATCTTTGGTGAGACTGTAGAGATGGATCTGATCCTGGCGTCAAAGGATGTTGTCGCATGTGATGCTGTCGGCAGTGCCGTGATGGGATATGAAGTGGATGCACCAATGCTTACAGTTGAAGCACACAGCAGAGGTCTTGGAGAGATGGATCTTGACAAGATCGAGGTAAAGGGAGAGACGATAGAGAGTGTTTATCACAGATTTAAAAGATCAAGTGAGGTAGAAATTCCGGGACTTCCGCCATATACACTTTTGTTTGATGAGGGCGCATGCACAGGCTGCAGAAATACAGTTATAAGTGCGCTTATGGATCTAAAAGCCGGTGGATATGAAAAATATCTTGAAGGAAAATATGTTGTTGTTGGTCCGGTTAAAGAACTTCCGGAAGGTGCAACAAAGGAAAATACTGTATTAGTCGGAAGATGTACGAAACACCTCGAAGAATATGGAAGATGGGTACCGGGATGTCCTCCGGGAAATGTATTTGTAGTTCAGGGAATCGTTGGAGATGCGGAGGAAGTAGGAAGACGATACAGTGATGAAAAAGAAGATGACATAAAATAAGAAAACTCGTAGTGTGAAAGGAATTGATATATTATGAAAGAACTGGCAAGATCAATTACAAAGCAGAAAGGTTCTTCAATCCGTAAGATGTTTAACCGTGCGCAGGGACTTTCTGATGTAATAAGTTTTGGTTTGGGAGAGCCGGGCTTTCCGACACCAATGCATATCGGAAATGCAGCAGCAGAGGCTATAAAGCGGGGAGAAACACACTATACTGTAAATGCAGGAATACTCGAGCTTCGTAATGCACTTTCAAAGAAAATGGAAGAAAAGAAAAAAGTACATTATGATCCGGCAAAAGAAATAATCATCACATCAGGTGGAGTTGAAGCATTGTTTTTATCTTTTAAGGCAATTCTTAATCCGGGAGATGAGGTTATAGTGGGAACACCTGCATTTCCAAATTACTTCGGACAGATAGAACTCTGTGACGCAAAGGTTGTTATGGTTCCACTATTGGAGGAGGATGACTTCTGTTATAATGTTGAAAATTTAAGAAACGCTGTGACAGATAAGACCAAGGCAATACTTATCAATTCTCCGTCAAATCCTATAGGAAGTGTGACCGGAGAGAAAATATTAAGGCAGATAGCGCAGCTTTGCATTGAAAAAGATCTGTATCTTATCACAGATGAGGTATATCAGGAATTTATATACGCGGATACTCCATATTTTTCTATTGCATCATGTGATGGAATGAAAGAGAGAACACTGATCGTGGATAGTTTTTCAAAAACGTATGCTATGACTGGCTGGAGATGTGGTTTTGTACTTGGACCGGAGGCTATCATAAGCCAGATGGTAAAAATGCAGGAGAGTGTTGTATCCTGTGTGAATACTCCTACCCAGTATGCTGCTATAGCGGCTTTAGACGGACCACAGGATGTGCTTAAGGATATGCTTTTACAATATGACGAGAATAGAAAACTTGTTATGGAGCAGATCAATCAGATGAAATATTTAAGTCTAAAGATGGCAAGAGGAGCATTTTATGCGTTTGTAAATATAAAGGACACAGGCATGACTTCAGAAGAATTTGCTATTGATCTGTTGGAAAAGAAGCATGTGGTTGTCGTTCCCGGATCTGGATTTGGTGATGGTGGAGAGGGATACGTAAGAATTTCATATGTATCATCGAAAGAGGATATGGTAGAGGGACTCAGAAGGATGAAAGAGTATACAGATGCACTGTAGAAAGGAAAGGCTATTATGACAGAGAGAATTAAGAAACTTAAAGAAATGCAGAATGCGGTAAAACCTAGCATAAGTGCTGAACGAGCTGTTCTTGCTACGGAAGCGATTGAAAGGTACGCATTTTTCCCACCGGTTTTGCAGAAGGCATATATGTTACGATACATATTAGAAAATATGACAGTTTTCATTCAGGAAGGTGAATTACTTGTCGGAAATCAAACGAGCCGACCAAGATGTACACCTGTATATCCGGAATTTAATTCACAGTGGATTCTTGAGCAAATGGAGGATTTCCCGGTAAGAGGAACCGATCCGCTTATAGTGCCGTATGAGGATATGAAAGCTTTAATGGAAGTGCTCCCAAAGTGGAAAGGTATAAGTTTGGATCAGGTTTTAGAAGAAGCACTTCCTGAAAAAGCAAAGTATGCTGAGAAGTGTGGAATTCTGACAATGGGAAATCGAGATTGTGGAACTGGTCATGTATTGCCGGATTATTATAATCTTATTAGAAATGGACTTGTGTACTACAAGGAAAAATGTAAAAAACTCATTGACGAGACAGTAATAGATTGCAAGGAAAAGCAGGAAAAAGTAGATTTTTGGAATTCTGTTATCATTACTATTGATGCAGCCAGGATATTTGCAAATCGCTATAGCATTCTTGCTGAAAATATGGCAGAAAAAGAGAATGATGATAAAAGAAAACAGGAATTATTAGAGATTAGCAGAATATGTAAAAAAGTACCTTATGAACCGGCTGAAAATTTTTATGAAGCAGTACAGTTTGTATGGTTTATACATTTGATCATAAATATAGAATCAAACGGACATGGAAACTCATATCATAGATTTGATCAATATATGAATGAATTTTATGTTAATGACCTGAAAAATGGAACTATTACAGAGGAAAGAGCAATTGAAATATTAGATTGTTTCTTCATAAAAAATACAGATATTATCAAGCTCAGAGACAAATTTTACAGCGAATCATTTGCTGGATATCCAATGTGGCAGAATATTATTGTTGGAGGTCAGAAACCTGATGGAAGTGAT
>CAVICC010000047.1:8727-19685 GCA_963641405.1 bacterium
ATCTTTCCTTGTTTTAAAGGCAAACAGGGATGTACATACATCTTCGCCAACCGCATCAGTAAGATATTTTGACGGAATAAGTAAAGAACTTATGGAAGAATCGTTAAAAATGATTCAGGATGGTCTGGCTACACCTGCTTTCTTTAATGATAAGCTTGTTGTACCTATGGTAATGGATAAACAGGGTGTTTCAGTAGAAGAGGCAAGAAACTGGGGAATCATGGGATGTGTACAGCCTGTTGTTGCAGGATATACAGATGGAAGACCAACTGTAGGCTATGTTAATTTATTGAAATGCCTTGAGCTTGTAATACATAATGGAATTAATCCAATAGATGGTAAGCAGCTGGGACCGCAGACTGGTGATTTTAGAAAGTTTACCAATCTGGAGCAGTTACAGGAAGCATTATATAAGCAGATTTCTTATTTTGCAGATCTTATGATAACGGGATTTAATATTGTCGGTGCTATGCATGCCGCACGTACTCCGATGGTATTTACATCTATGGTTGTAAATGACAGTATTGATAAAGGACTTCCAATACAGTGTGGTGGTGCAAGATATTCAGAATCCGGGGCATTCATGTGTGGAATTGGAAATACGGCAGATGCTATAGCCGCAATTGATACTCTGGTGTTTAAAGAAAAAAAGATCAGTATGGATGAATTGCTTGAAGCACTCGAATGTAATTTTGAGGGTAAAGAGAAGATACGTCTTACATTATTAAATAAGGCACCTAAGTATGGAAACGACAATGATTATGTTGATGGAATAGCAGCGGATATACTTCGCCATTACAAAGAAACTGTGTCCAAATACAGAGATTCAAGGGGCGGAAAATATGTAGTAGTTGTTGAATCACAGTCAATGAACGTTTCGGAAGGAAAATGTGTACTTGCATCGGCAGATGGAAGATTTGCGCATGAAGCATTAAATGATAACTGTTCGCCTGTAATGGGACGAGATGTAAATGGACCGACAGCTACTGTAAAGTCTGTTGCTAAACTTGATCAGAAAAATGCACAGGACGGATGTCTATTTAATATACGTTTTGAACCGAGAAGTATCCAGGGTGAGAAAGGCAGAAAGATCCTTGATAGTGTGGTAAAGACATTTTTTGACAATATGGGTGAGCATATTCAGATTAATGTTGTTGATGATCAGACACTGAGAGCAGCACAAAAGGAACCTGAAAAATATAGAAATCTTCTTGTTAGAGTGGCTGGATATTTAGCATACTTTACAGAATTAGATAAATCGGTTCAGGACAATATTATTGCACGAACAGCACATCAGGGAGAATAAAAATGAGTTGTTACATCGGTGGAATTCAGAAATTTTCAACAGAAGATGGTCCGGGTATACGTACTACGGTATTTTTTGCAGGATGTCCTTTGCGCTGCAAATGGTGCCATAATCCTGAATTATTGACTTCAAAATATGTGTTATCACATAGAAAAGAAAATTGTATAAAATGTGGTACCTGCTTAGAAAGCTGTAAATCCGGAGCGTTACAGTTTATCGATGGAAATATGAAGATTTTCGCTGATAAATGCACAGAATGTGGAAAGTGTGTCATGGATTGTCCGGCAGAAGCACTGAAAAGCAGAACATGGTTATATGATGAAGCAGCAGTACTTAAGGAAATTCTTAGGGATGTTGAATTTTATAAGAATTCCGGTGGTGGATTAACTTTGAGTGGAGGTGAAATCTTAGCACATGCGGATGAAGCTCTACATTTGGCTGAAATGGTCAGGAAGGATGGCATAAGTGTTGCGATTGAAACAAGTGGATATGGCAACTTTGAAGATCTGCATAAGCTTGAGAAAGTATGTGATTATATCCTGTTTGATCTAAAGTGCATGGATGAAGAAAAACATAAGAAATTTATCGGACAATATCCATATAAAATATGGAATAACCTTTCGAGATTGTGTGATGAATATCATAAACAGGACAAGATTATAATCAGAGTTCCATTTATTCAGGGTGTAAATTCAGACTGGGATAATGTTCGCAAACTATGTGATTTTGTGAAGCAACATGATTTATTGAGATTGAATATTCTTCCATATCATAAGATTGGATTACAGAAGGCAAGAGAACTTGGAATTTTGCAGGACGAATTCGAAACACCATCGGATGAATATTTGATCAAAGTTAGAGATTATCTCATAGAACACGGAATTGAGACAGAAATAATGGGATTAAAATCAGATGTGGAATGAGGTGTTGAATAATATGAAAGTATTTGTATATAGTTGTAGAGATGATGAAAAGATACTGTATGATGAATATGCAGAAAAACTGGGTATTGAATTTGGAATTTGTAAAGAACAGCCCAAAGATGATAATTATGAACTTGCAAAAGGATATGATGTTATTTCTGTTGTAGGAACAAAAATATCTGAGGATTTACTAAAAAAATTTGCCGATAATGGATTGAAATGTATTACAGCGAGGTGTATTGGTGTAGACCATATTCCGTTGGAGTACGCAAAGAAACTTGGAGTAAGGGTTTCAAATATAACATATTCTCCAAATGCGGTTGCTGATTATGCTATTTTATTAATGCTAATGTGTTTAAGAAAAGAAAAATACATATTAGAACATTATAAGGTTAATGATTATACTTTAGCTCAGAACTGTGGAAGAGAGCTTAGAGATATGACAGTAGGTATCGTAGGTGGAGGTCGTATTGGAAGAACCGTAATGAAACAGATTTCAGGCTTTGGCTGTAAGATGCTTGTTTATGATAAGTATCAGATGGATGAAGTTAAGGAATATGCGCAGTATGTTGACTATGATTATCTGCTTGAAAATTGCGATATCATTACGTTTCATGCTCCGGGAACGGCAGATACATATCATATGCTTAATATGGACAATGTTTGTAAGCTTAAGAAAAATTGCATAATCATTAATACATCGCGAGGCTCGAATATTGATACAAAAGCGTTGATATATGGTATTGAGCAGGGAATTATTTCTGCGGCAGGGCTGGATGTACTTGACAATGAGCCAACAATTTATAATATTGATCATAAAGATAAATTAATTATGGATCATGATGTGGCAATACTTGAAAGTTTTCCAAATGTGATCATTACTCCGCACACAGCATTTTATACTGAGCATGCAGTAAGAGATATGATCGAGAACTCATTAAAAAATGCAGTAGCATATTTTGAGGGAAAAGATATGCCGGGAGAAATACGCATATAGAAATTAAAAATTACATATATGGAACTTAAGGATACGAAGAGGTATCATACCAAAAATTGGTGTGGTGTCTCTTTTATTTTGAAAAGAAATGGTAGGTTATATATGGTTAATGAAGAAAGAAGTGCAACATTTAAAGAAGCTTTAATAATGATTTTTCTTGTTATAGCAATCTTATTGATAGGAATAATAGGGGTGGGGCTTGATGCACAGGTTCCAATTTTACTTAGCAGTTGTGCATTAATGGTTTATGGAAAATGTATTTTAAAGATAAGATGGTCAGATCTGAGGGACTCAATGACTGAAAGTGTAAGTACAGCTATTGAAGTTATGGTAATTATTTTATTGATCGGTTGTACAGTTGGATCATGGATTTCAAGTGGAACAGTACCGATGATCATATATTATGGACTTAAGATATTTTCAGTAAGATTTTTCTGGGTATCAATACTGTTGATATGTGCGATCATGTCTATGGTTACAGGTTCATCATGGACAACAATGGGAACTGTAGGGGTTGCATTTATGGGTGTAAGTGCAGGACTTGGACTGGATTCTGCTATTACAGCAGGTGCAATAGTATGTGGAGCCTATTTCGGCGATAAAATGTCTCCGTTATCTGATACAACAAACTTTGCAGCAGCGGTTGGTGGAACTGACTTATATAAGCATGTTAAATCAATGATATATACAACCGGTCCGGCATTGGTAGTTACTGCAATAATATTTTTATTTATGGGAAATAATATTTCGGGAACAAGAGATATGGATACTATCAATTCAATATTGAGCGGATTATCAGGAGCATTTCATTTTAATTTCATTCTATTGCTGCCGATGATCTTGATGATAGTGTGTATGATCATTAAGTTTCCTGCAATTCCGACATTGGTCGGATGTTCTGTGATCGGTGCTATATGCACTATATTCGTACAGGGGGATAGCGTGAAAAATGCTCTGACATATTTGTATTCAGGCTTTGTTGGTAATACTGGAAATGAAATGATAGATAAGCTTTTAACAAGAGGTGGTATGTCATCCATGTATTATACGGTAGCTCTTATGATAATGTCTCTTATGATGGCAGGATTATTGCAGAGAACAGGAGTAATGAGTGCACTTGTTATTAGAATAAGTGGGATAACAAAGAAAGTTCAGGGACTCATATTTATACAGCTTATAACAGGATTTGTATTAAGCTATATTGCGGCAGATCCATATCTGGCGATGCTTTTACCGGCAAATGCGTATGGACAGAAGTATGATGAGCTTGGAATTGACAGATGTGTTATGTCAAGAACACTGGAGGATTCCGGAACTCTTATATGTCCAATGGTTCCGTGGGGATCTAATGGTGTTTATGCTGCAAGCGCACTTGGGGTTGCTACAGTGTCATATCTTCCATATTACTTTATGGGATTTATTACACCTATTTTTTCTTTGATATGTGCATTTACAGGAATAGGAATCATGAAAAGAAACATTGACAAAAAATAAAATTGCGTTGTATGATGTCATATAACTAGATGAAACATGCATATAGAAAGAAGAGGAAATAATACTTTGAAAATATCAGACAAGGCAAAAACAGATCTTTTAGAATTGATTACAGTTAAGAAAAAATATAAACCGGGTGATAAGCTGCCAAATGAGAATGATCTGGCAATAGAGCTTGGTGTTAGCAGGACAACACTTAGAGAGGCTATCCAATATCTGAGAACACAGGGAGTGCTTGAAATACGTCGTGGTAAAGGTACTTATGTAGCGGATGAATCTGTAGCAGATGAGGAATTTGGATTTGACGAGCTGAATGTCATGCATATTAAAATAAAGGATTTGTATGAGCTGCGAATGATGTTGGAACCGGATATGGCATACTATGCGACGATAAGAGCAACAGATGAAGAAATAAATGAGATAATTGAAATTGGAGAAAGGCTTGAACAGGTAAGCAAGGAAACTGTAGAAGATCCTGTTTTAAATGAAAGATTTCATATAGCGATAGCAAAAGCTTCACATAATGAATTTGGAATTAAACTCATGGAGATAATAAATAAGGCTCTTGTAAAGGCATTTCAGGAAAACAGTCAGAAACAGACTTTGTTTGTTGATGTGATGGATGATCATAAGATGATAATGAATTATCTCAGACTTAGAGATGGTGATGGCGTGCGAGAGGCAATGAGACTGCATATGAGACATTCTATGAGTGATTATGTGAAATAGTTATATGATGTTGTTGGCATATATCTGTTGAAACACAGTAGAAAGGAGACTGAAAATGAAAAAACTGGAAATTATAGTACGACCTGAAAAAATATCTGTTTTAAAGATGATATTTCATGATTACAATGTAGGCGGAGTTATGATAACCAAAATTTCCGGATATGGAAATCAGGGAGGAAAAGAGTATACATATAAAGGAATACGTTATTTTGATAATATGTTAAATAAAACTAAGGCTGAAGTTGTAGTAACAGATGATGTCGCTGAGCAGCTTATAGAAAGAATTTTGGAAGATATACCAACTGGACAGCAGGGCGATGGAAAGATATTTGTTTATGATGTTAAGAGTGTTGTAAGAATAAGAACAGGTGAACGAGACGAGAAAGCTTTATAATTTAGCAGAAAGGTGAGTGATCGATGTGAAGAAAATTGAGATTGTCGTAAAACCTGAGAAAGTGGGAATAGTACAGCTTGTACTTAAAGAATGTAATGTAGGTGGAGTTATGGAGTCAAAGATCTCCGGACATGGAAATCAGCATGGAGAAAATTTTAATTTTCATGGAATAATGGGAACCGAGAGTAATTTAAGTAAAGTAAAGATAGAAACAGTTATTCCGGATGAAAAGGAAGAGAGGATAATTAATGAACTTCTTGATGCGCTTCCTACAGGTGAAATTGGAGACGGAAAAATATTTACTTATGATGTAGAAGATGCAATACGCATCCGAACAGGTGAAAAAGGAGAAAATGCATTATGATATTTAGTATTGACATATATTGAGCGATATGTTATATCTAAAGATGTAATACAACTGCATAGAAATAATACAACATGATACAACGAGGTATCGCATCAATATTAGAGATGTGATACCTTTTTTTATGAAAAAGGAGGATACTATTATGGCATGTTTTGTAGTACCGGCAACAGAAGCTGTAGTCAGCACAATCGTAACAAAGGCAATGGAGAACAAAGAGAAAAAAGATATAATCAAAGCAGGTGATAACAAGGAACTTGTTGATACAATTACAAATAGCAGAGGTCATGTGCTGCTTCACAAGATGAAATGGCTTAACAGCATGTTATGGGGCGGCAGTATTTTATTGGCTTTTGAGCATGTATGGCATGGCGAGGTTGTACTATTTTTCCCGTTTTTAACAGCAGCATCAGATCCAAACGATGCTTTGCAGATGATACATGAGATGGGAACGGTAGGAGTTGCAATGGCTATTGTAGTTACTGTTACATGGATTGCAATGGTTGGAATAACTGATATTTTAGAGAAAAACAGCAACGAAATAGTTGTGAAAAAAGCAAAAGAACTTAAATGATCGGAGGTGAATGTCATGACATTATTAGTAGCAGTTTTTGCAGCAATAGCAAGTTCTGTCATTTGGTATTTATGCGATAGAAGAGATGAACTGAAACTTGGATTTTTGACGCTTATGTTTTGGGGAGCTTCATTGATGTGGTTTGTAGATGCGGCATTTGAGTATCTGGAACTTGGAGCAGCATACTTTACACCAAAACCATATGATATGCTGAATGATTTTTTCCTTGGAATATCAGTTGTGGCATTCGGGCTTATCATATGGCTGGTGAGAATATTTATAAGTAATTATAGCCACTTACCATTCAAAAGATACTGATTTCTCTCAGCTCCGACTGAGACAAACTGTATCTCGTGACGGAGCATATCTTCGATCGAGCTTATGTAGCGTTTGGCATTGACAGGCAGCTCATTATACGATCTGCAATTTGATATATCGGTTTTCCACCCCGGCAGCATTTTGACTACCGGGGTATATTTTTCGAGATTTTCGGTAGGATCAAAAACATCTGTTACGGAATTTTTATATTCATATTTTGTGATAACAGGGATCTCATCGAGTATGCTCAATACATCAAGCTTTGTCAGTGCGATCTTGTCGGCATGCTGGCATTTAAGTCCGTAGCGGCTCGCAACGGCATCAAAAGGTCCGACACGACGAGGTCTTCCGGTTGCAGCACCGTACTCACCACCGAATTTGCGGATCATTTCAGTCCATGCGCCATCCATAGCTTTTTCTGCGACAAAGGGACCGGCACCTACACAGGTGGAGTAAGCCTTTAACACACCTACTACATGATCCAGTTTTGCTCCCGGCACACCTGCTCCGATAGGGCCGTATGCGGAAATGGTAGAGGAGCTTGAGGTGTATGGGAAAATACCATAGTCGATGTCCCTCATTGCACCAAGCTGTGCCTCCAAGACAACACGCTTTCCTTTTGCGAGAGCATCCTCGAGAAATGAGCCTGTATCTGTGATATAAGGGCCATATTTTGAGGCTTTTTGCTCACACCAGGATAAAAGAGCAGGATATGACATTGGCTCCTGATGATAGCAGCCGGCAAGCTCTAAGTTTTTTGCTTCAAGCATGGTCTTAAGCCTTGCCTGTACATTTTCATTGTCCAAATGGAGCAGATCACCGAGGCGGATGGTCTTCTTGCGGTATTTATCGCTGTAGGCATAGGCGATACCGCGCTTGGTAGATCCAAAGGCAGCTCCGGATTTTGACAGACGGGCTTCCTCAAGCTCATCCTGTATCTTGTGCCATGGCATTGATATTGTGGCTCTTGTTGATAATTTCAGGTTTTTTGGAGAAACAGATACATTTTGTGCGCGGATCTGGGAGATCTCATTTGACAGATGATTGAGGTCAACGACCATTCCGTCACCGAGCACACATACGACATCCGGATGGAGTATTCCGGACGGAAGCAGATTCAAGACAAATTTTCTCTGTTTATTTACTACGGTATGTCCGGCATTGTTGCCACCCTGATAGCGGACTGCGATATCCGCATGTTCTGCGAGCAGGTCGATAATACGGCCTTTTCCCTCGTCTCCCCAGTTTATTCCTGTAACTGCTGTAAGCATGATAAATGCCTCCTTATGTTTGTGAATTTGTAACTATTCAGTACAGAAATATGCGGTACCGCATATTTCGTAAGAAAAAGTATATTATGTAGGAGCAAGCGCCCATCAGCGAAGCTGATTCTAATGCGCTTGCGGCTCGCAACTGTGAAGGTACTGAACAGTTACGTGAATTTATTATAATATTTATGAGTGCAGAGCTTATTTTGTCCGGAATGTGAATAGTACAAAGTGAGTCTGCTCATAATGTGTATGATCTGTGCGCTACGTGCAATACCGGAACGTCCTATCCGTAAGTATCCTTGCAAAGATAAGTCCGAGTGGCAATGCAATGATTATCATGATCGCTGATGCAAACCATGAGACTGCATCCGACAGTGCCATGATGCCGAAATTGTATATGGCTCTGTAAAGGTAGAGTCCCGGAACCATTATGACTATGGACGGAACAGTGAGGGATATTCTCGGATATCCGTTGTTTTGCTTGATAAATGATGCTAAAAGTCCCGCTGTGAGAGCTCCGGCAAATGCGGCCGCAGGAGCAGGCATACCTGTCAGGTCTACCAGCTCAAGCCGCAGTGAATTTGCTATGGCACCGATAAGTGCTGCTGTTGCTGCCATTGAGATGGAACTGTTGAACATGATCGAAAATCCGAACACACCGAAGAAACTCATTATAAGTCTCAGGATTAGATGTAATACGGGGCCAAGATTTTGATCTTCAAAGTCCAGTGGCTGCAAATGCAGAAGCAATGCCATGATCCATGCAAACATTGTGGCTACCAGGACTATTATAATGGCGTATGCAAGCCGTTCCAGACCCGAGCGAAGATCCAGCTTTGCAAGGTCAATTCCGCTGGTAATAAATGGAAATCCCGGTATGATAAACAGCATGGAACAGATGTATCCGGCCTCATGTACCGACGGCACGTTGAAAGCCATTTCTGATATTTTTAAGAGTGCCGCATATATGAAACATGAGGCAGAAATGGATACCGCAATATTAAGAAACAAAGTAAAATGATGTTTTATAAGCTTTGTACGTATGAGATTTCCGACACCGGCAGCGATAAATGCCAGTATCATCTCTATCGGACCGCCACCGAGCAAAAATGTGAAGGCGCAGCAGGCTATGGCAGATGCAAGTCCAAGCTTTGTAGGAGAATAGAGCGTATGTATCTGTTCAATCTCGTCAAGCCGATGGTGGATTTCCTCACCGGTCAGATGGGCTTCCTCTTTTGGAAAATTGTCTACAAACTGTTCCATGCGGTAGAGCTTTGAGGTATTTACACCGGTGTTTGCGATGCTTAGTGACTGCGATATACAGTCATTTCCGTCAAAACAGTTAAACTCTATGGACATCAGCCCCACATCAACCGTACAGGTGACGCCAAGCTCTTTTGAGAGCCGGTTCATGGAGGTTCTCACACGCCAGGCTCCTGTACCGCAGGAGAGCATGATAAGTCCGACCCGCCCGATCACAGAGGCTTTTTCGATAAGTCCTGCTCTATCTATTAGTACATTTCCATCCTGTCTGGCATAATCATGCCAGGGGATTTCCATATGATTTTTTTCCATTATCTCGGTGTAGCTGTTATTTGCCATAGATTATCGCCTCAGCTTTTTGCACATGTTTTTCAAG
The DNA here is from genome assembly GCA_963641405.1 of bacterium. GTDB lineage: Bacteria > Bacillota > Clostridia > Lachnospirales > Lachnospiraceae > Roseburia. The sequence continues at coordinate 18,737 of CAVICC010000047.1, forward strand.
ATTTTTAAGAAAATGCGAGCTGCGAAGGAAAATTCCTATCTCATCGTAGCGTTTGTCATTTTCAACAAGAGAATCCTGACCGTAAAATACATATGCCATAGGAAGCTCTTTTTCTATCTTTATCATCAGATCCCATACTGCTGAATATGCCTCAGCCTCGGTTTCCTTAAGCTTTACGGTGTCCGGAAGCTCGCGTATCAGAAGCACTCCGTTGTGCTTTACGATGACCTGCTGTGTGGTATTCATTTTGTCAGGATCATAGGTATGGCTGTAGCGGTAAGCCTGTGCATAGTAGATGTTCTTTTTATTTGACATATCGTTGTATATCTCGTGAAAATGTATATAGTTTTTGTCATGGGATATATCCTTGTATTCAGGCAGCGGATTTCCGTGCTCATCTGTCATGATTATCGGATTTTGATGACCGTCCGCATTGAAGCGGTATGGTATGATATACGAATTTCTCAGCAGATCAAATACCGTGTTGTTGCACAGGCACATGAGCAGTGCGGAAAGATCACGGTTTGTATATGCATTGAAAAGTGATTCGGCAAATTTGTGTGCCGGAAGCGATGTCTCAAATTCATCGTTGTAAACCAGATTTTCACTGAACGTTTCCACAAGTCTGTCACAGGCCCATGGATCATTTAATATTTTCTTAAAAAGCATTTCTGCATGCTCTTCTCTTGGAAACATTGTCTTTTCACTCATTTGAAACACATCCTTTTCTTCTCTTTTGAGCATTTACGATTATACAATTCTGATTGTAATAAGTAAAAGGTATAATTGATATGATTGAAATACTAATTTGATATATTTATATATATATATTGATGTGTCCATATCCATATATAGATATCAGTCACACGAGTATGGGACGAGACATATTATTTATTCGTAACTGTTCAGTACCTTCACAGTTGCGAGCCGCAAGCGCATTAGAATCAGC
>CAVICC010000048.1:0-19221 GCA_963641405.1 bacterium
TATGCATGGGTGCTCCAAACGCGCTTTTTACTTTATATAAATTCGATATGTAGCGCGCTTGAACGAGTCCGCGCCCATGCAACCTTAAGCTGGAGCCCGGCATGAAACTCCCGCACGACACGTCATAGATCAAGCGTATGTCACAAGCGAACACCACGGCTCAAATGTACAACTGTAAAATGAACATAAATAATCAAAAGAGCCCAAAATCGATGCCAGCAAATTAGCAATCGAAGCGAGTTCTGCTACCTGCAACCGCACAGCCCACATCCCAGACGGCACCATCAACATTTTACATGTGGGAAGTTTGATTTATTGGTATTGCTCAATTCCAAGCTCTGCCGGTAAAAATCTAGGACAGACATTTTCTGCTGACGTAATAACTGATGCTGCCAGTCTTGTTCCAATTTCTACTGATTGTGCAAGTGTCTTTCCATATGTAAGGCCACTTGCCACTCCAGCACAGAATGAATCCCCTGCTCCGGTTGTATCAACAACCTGTACCTTAAATGCCGGACAAAATCCATTGTCACCATCTAGGCTTGCGTATACTGCGCCTTCACCTCCCATTGTGACAACTACAGCTGGAATATTTGCTGCTTTTAGCTTTTCCGGAATTATTTTTTGCAATTCATCTGCTGTTTTTTCAGAGAAATCATCGAGGAAAAATATACCTGCCTCCTGCTTGTTACAGACAACGCAATCAAACTTCTGAAGCAGATCACGTCTCTCCACAGCTATGCTCATGTTGCTTACCACACCAAAGAGCTTTTTGTTATATTTTTCACAAAACTTGATGACAAGCTTTACGATATCCTTGTCCATGTCCACCTCGATAACTACCGAGTCGGCATTGGAGATGATCTCATCTCCCTTTTCCTCGAGCATGGTCTGTATCGCAGACAGATCAGGTCTCTGCGAGATCGAGCCTGCCACATCACCTCTCTCGTCAAATACCGCAAGCCACGTTCCCATGCCATTTGGAATGACCTGCATGTACTCTGTATTTACCTTGTGATTTTCGAGTTTTTTGATGACATCGCTTCCTAAAGCTGTATCATCTACTATTCCAAGAAATGTAGGACGAAGCTCAATATTTGCAATATCCTCTACCACGTTACGGCTCACACCTCCGTGGATGTATTTTATCGAGCCGGCATTTCTGCCATCAGGGATGTATGCCCCGTCAGGGTATCCCTTGATATCCACAAATACAGCTCCAAGAACTACTATGCCATTTTTATTTATTGCCATTTATACTCTACCTCTGTTGCTTTTCTGTAAGATTTATTCGCACCATTAATAAACTGCGACTTGCCTATTATATCAGCATTTAGCGTAAAAATCGACATTTTTATGGAATTTTGATTATCATTTTCCTGCCGTCTTTTTCTATCATCGTAAGCACCGGAACATGCTTTTTGCGAAGCGCGCGGACAACCGGATATGTCGTAAATACATCTCCGTAAACATACACAGCTTCCGGCTTATACTTAAGTATTCCCTTTACCTGATCTTTGACATAGGATTTCCACTGTGGTTTTTCCATTGATACCTCTGCGTAAGCTGTATCATCACCCTCTGTCACTTCAAGCTCCGGGATCGGCATTGCATCCACATGGCAGATGCGCACTCCCTTTATACCGCGCAGCTTTGCCGTCTGTAAGAGCATTTCATCTATAGTATCTGCATTTGATATATTATTATCTGTATTATTTTCTGTAGCGTTTTCTGCGATATGTCCGTAGCGAACTATCACGGAATTTTCCTCATAGAGATCAAGTGCCCTCTCGCATGCCTTTATTGCCTCGTCCTGCTCTCCAACCGTCATGATAAAGCCGCCTTTATGGCAGAATATCGCACTCGAAGATCCGGTCGCATTTACCAGATCTTCTCCCTCAAGTCCGAGCCACTCTGCCGGAAACGAGCATTTGTAATTCATCGAATACTCTCTTTTCTGAGGCTGTATACAATAACCGCCCCTGTTCGATGGGAAAATGACAAATGCTATATCAGTCTCGCTCAAAGCTTTCTGACATGGGATAAACTCAGGAAGTACGAGTATCCTGCTTGAAGGATCATGTTTTGCAATCACTTCCTCCACTCTTTTATCCGCTCTCTCATTGCCGCGGTATCTCTCAAATTTGTTTTCGAGTATCATTCCGGCTACGCTTACCGCCTGAAAAAATGCCTCATCACTGCCGCCCTTTGCATCCCATGCAGGGTTGAAATTGCCAATCAGAGTGGCAAGCTCGTTTTTCTCTCCTGTATTGTCATTATTATCAAGCGGCTGGACAAACGCCTCATCAAATTTTGCTGCCAGCTCCTCACCAAGTATCTGATCTCCCAAAGCCTCCCACAGCAGACCAAATGCTGCGTATGGCACTCCGTTTTCCCTGATGCGGCTGTCCTTCTGATGGTGGTCGAACTCACCTCTTCCTATATCAAACACTATGCCTGTAAAATCATCCGGCACTTTGTTGCCTCTTGAAATGCTTATCTCCGGGTTTATATACAGCAAAAGTGCGGAAGAAAATACATCATCCGCGTGGAATTTGCCGCCATGTGTGAATGCGCAGGCATCCTTTTGTTTTATCTGTTCATATAAATTCATAATATCTCCAATCAGATGTTCATTTGCTTTTCATCGAAACATTATAAAGCCATTTGCGGATTGTGGCAAATAAAAATAGTATTGACTGCCAAAGGACAGCTTCCTGCGTACAAACGGAGTCTCTACCGACAGCTATGATATCGGCAGGTGCGAAGGACGTACCCTTGGAAAATGCAGCCTGTATTTATTCGACGGATACTCTACTATTCTCATGATAAAAACTGATGATACACTGGTGTTTGTTAATTCTAAGGAAGATGGGGAGATTGAGGGATTGTATGGGGAATTAAGTCAATAAATTTGTTATTTCAGAATTGAACATTTGTTCTTTTTATGTTATACTGTAATCGTATAATTAAAAAGAAAGCTGGATGTGATTTTCTGATGTTTTATGCCCTCTAGTATTACGAAAGAGGGATGATGCCAATGAACACGTTAGAAGTGCTTACGCTTTTATTAGTTGTTTTTGCGGCTCTATCTTACATAGATAACCATAACGACAAAAAGAAATAGCATCCCACTCTACCAAAGTCTGATGCTATTTCATAGTCTCAACTGAGGGCAATCGGATAACACATCCGATAACCTTTCTAAGTAGATTATACACCAGGGCATTTGTATTTTCAAGTGCCCTGCGTCTATTTTATTTCTTATGAAAGCAGACTAAATCTATGAATACAAGACAAGAAGCATTAGAATACGGATTATCATTTCCGGACACCTATCAGGAAGCTCCCTTCCACGATCCAAACTGGCAGCTTGTCAGGGTAAAAGGTTCAAAAAAAGCCTTTTTGTGGACATATGAGCGTGATGGATTTATCAACTTAAATGTCAAGGTAAGCCCCGCATGGCGCGATTTCTGGCGTGATGCATTTGCGTCCGTTATCCCCGGCTGGCATCTGAATAAGGATAACTGGAATACCATAATTCTCGATGGTACTGTGCCTGATGACGCCATCAGAAATATGATCGCAGACAGCTATGCCATAGTGACCGACAGCCCGACTAAACGCATTTACGAAGCTGTCAAAAAGATTCCAAAAGGAAAAGTTGCCACATACGCCCAGGTTGCTGAGCTTGCAGGCAACAGGAAAATGTGCCGCGCGGTAGGAAATGCCCTGCACAAAAATCCAGATCCTTCGACTATTCCCTGCTACAGAGTGGTAAATGCAAAAGGTGAGCTGTCAGGTGCATTTGCTTTTGGTGGTCCGGATGAACAGGCTGACCGTCTCATGGCAGATGGAATCGAGGTCATAGCCGGAAAAGTTGATCTGGAGAAATATGCAATAAAAATAATTGATGGAGAAATAACAAATGAATAATGAACTTTTTGAAAAAGCACCTGTTCACAAAGCCTATTTCACGATGGCTTTACCGGTTGTTTTTGGTATGGTGATCTCACTTGTATACAATATGGTAGATACCTACTTTATTGCCGGAACAGGAAACACTGATCTAGTGGCAGGTGTATCACTTGGATCGCCTATATTTACACTTATGATCGCCCTCGGAGATATTTTCGGACTAGGTGGAAGCTCCGTCATCTCACGTATGTTTGGTAAAAAACAGGATGACGATGCAAAACGAATGAGCGTTTTCTGCTTCTATGGAGCGATACTCTGCGGAATACTTGTAATAATCGTTATGATGCTTTTCAGACCACAGATACTTAAGGTGCTTGGTGCTGATGCATCAACCTATAAATACGCGAGCCAGTATTACACCGGAATAGTTTTAGGTTCTCCTTTTATCATACTTTCGTTTACACCGTCTAACCAGCTCCGCACGGAGGGCTTTGCCAATCCTGCCATGATAGGTTCAGTACTCGGTGCTGTCGTAAATATCATCCTCGATCCAATATTTATCTCGGTTCTCGGGCTTGGAGCAGGCGGTGCAGCCACAGCATCTGTTATCGGATATATTTTTACAGATGCTTATTTCACATGGTTTTTACTTAAGAAAAGCAAAAAGCTTTCCGTAAATCCAAAAGGCTTTTATATTAAAGCTGACGAGCTTAAGCCTATATTTGCAATAGGTATTCCGGCATCTATCACGAACCTGATGCAGAGTTTCGGCATCATGATGACCAACAGATTTCTGCTGCCATACGGCAATGAAAAGGTTGCTGCTATGGGTATTGTCATGAAGGTAAATATGATAGCCGTGCTCGTACTCGTAGGCTTTGCTTTTGGCGGTCAGCCTCTTATCGGCTACAATTACGGTGCTGACAACAAAAAACGTCTTAAGGATATTCTTGCGTTTTGTTATAAATTCGAATGTGGACTGGCAGCCGTACTTGCAGTAATACTCTGCGTTGCCGCAAAGCCTCTCATTCAGATATTCATGGATCAGCCCGGGATCGTATCTGCCGGTGTTTCGATGCTGCGTTTTCAACAGCTCGGAATAATATTTATAGCGGTTGTCCTCGTAACAACCTGTACCTTCCAGTCTGCCGGAAAAGCGTCCGGTGCTTTCTGGCTGTCTGTTTCAAGACAGGGACTCATTTTTGCGATAGTCATTTTTGCGTCTTCAAAGGCAATCGGCTATACCGGAGTCATAGTGGCACAGCCTATTTCCGATTTTCTTACCGCGGTGCTTGCCGTGGTGCTGTTTAAAAAACAGTTGGGGGAATTTTTCAATTAAAAATAACAGATATATTATTTAATATAAAAAGCGGTTGCAAGCCTTCATTTATTATGCTTGCAACCGTTTTTTGTCTTTAATTATCAAATATTAGGTTCAACTATGAAATTATAGCTCCTCCAGAAGTATCTTAACATCCCATTTCTTCATAACTTCATTTTCTTTTGAAATCTCTCCTGTTATGAGATCGGTCCTTCCGGCAAGACTTGCTGGGAGAACCTGTTCCTCATCAGTGAAATTCATCACAAAGTAGAAGCGTGTTGTATCACTCTCGCGGCATGTGATCTCAAGTCCTGTCTTTTCAGCAATGACACCTGATACGGCACTTTCTTTTGTTACTTCGTCAAGCACTTTCGAAAGGCCATCAGCCTCAAACTGTGTGGCAACATAGTATACCTCGCCTTTTCCATAGATGTTTTTTGTAACAGCAGGCATTCCGGCATAGAAATCACTTTCATAAGAAGCCAATACTTCTGCGCCTTCTGTGTGCATAAGATCGCAGAGAAGATTGCATCTTACTTTCGTTCCATCAGCGAATTTTACAGTGTTGAACTGCTCAGGTGCGAGTGCATCGATCTCCTCAACCCATACTCCTGCCATTTTGCGGAGTGGTCCCGGATAGCCACCGAGATATACGTTATCTGACTGGTTTACGATACCGCTCATAAATGTTGTTATGAGAGTTCCACCATTTTTAACGAATTCCTCAAGTTTTTCTTTCATGCCGTCTTTTATCATGTAAAGCACGGGTGCGGCAATGACTTTATATTTTGAAAAATCAGCGTCAACAGGTATCATGTCAACAGAGATATTGTTGTTGTAAAAATACTCATAATACTGATGTATCTGATCGACATATTTTAAATCCTGTGTAGGACCGCTTGTGTACTCGAGTGCCCAGTAGTTATCCCAATCGAAGATGATACCGACCTGTGAATTATTGCGTGAGCCGAGTGTCTTTGTTCCAAAGCTCTCAAGCTCTTTTCCAAGCTGTGCAGTCTCTTTAAATACCCTTGTGTTGTTTGTTCCGGCATGTGCGATAACTGCTCCGTGGAATTTCTCGCATCCGCCAACACTTCTTCTGAGCTGGAAAAACTGGATAGTATCCGCACCATGGGCTACAGTCTGATAGCTCTGCGCACGCATTTGTCCCGGACGCTTGAGTGAGTTGTATTTCTGCCAGTTCTGCTGGCTTGGAGTCTGCTCCATGAGCATGAAAGGCTCATCCTTTAATCCGCGCATGAGATCGTGTGTCATGGCAACCATGCTCCACGGTGTATCGTATGCAGGATAGTTGTCCCATGAAACGATATCCATTTCCTTTGCCCATTTGAAATAATCGAGTCCCTTGAAAGTACCCATGAGATTTGTTGTGATAAATGCATCAGGGCAGATCTCTTTTATAGCATCGCGCTCCATCTTGTAGCAGTTTAACATGCTGTCTGAGTAGAAACGTCTGTAATCAATTGAGATTCCGGCAAACATAGTCATGTCCGGTAAAAATTCCTCGCTGAGCTGATTTGGAACAACTATCTCATCCCAATCGTAGAAAGTATGTCCCCAAAATTCTGTGTTCCATGCTTCGTTTACTGCCTCGATTGTCTTGTATTTGTCCTTGAGCCACACTCTGAACTGTTTCTGGCAGTTATCGCAGTAGCAGTATCCACCGTACTCATTATTAATATGCCATACTGAGATATTTTTGTTGCTGCCATAGCGTTTTGCAAGCTCTGTTGCAAGTGCTTTTGCATATTTCTGATATACAAGAGAGTTTGGACAGAAATTGTGTCTGCCGCCAAACTTATGATGACGTCCCTCGAAATCTGTACTCATTGTCTCAGGATATTTCTTTACCATCCATGCAGGAAGTGCTGCTGTAGATGTTGCCATGACAATATCGTAATCTTCAACTGAAAGCATATCCACGATCTTATCAAGCTGTGAAAAATCGTATACGTTCTCTGATGGCTGTATTTTAGCCCATGAGAAAACATTTATTGTAGCACTGTTTATATGTGCATCCTTGAAGTAGGTCATATCTTCTTTCCATACCTCTTCCGGCCACTGGTTAGGATTGTAATCTCCTCCGAAGAGAATTCTCTTAAATTTTGACTGCATTTTTTACCTCCATTATAGAAAAATTTTCCGTCTTGTGATATGGTTATCATATAACATTTCATAGGGAAATGGTATAACATCATAAACCATTTTATATAACATTTTGAAACTAAAGGGGAAAAGATGCCGATCTATTTTGGAAGCAATTTTGCAAAAGAACCGTTTCAATTCGACTCGGTTGGCAATGATTGGGAACAGGAAAGCGTGAACCGTCCTAATGGATTTCCGCTGTACCATTATTTACAGACGCTAGAGGGCGTCGGGGTGGTGACGATATATGATAAAAAAACACATAATCGTGATTCACATGGTAGTAGTTTAGATGACACCAGCTTATCTGATCACAGCTCGCAGATTGGACACACAATAGAACTTCAAAAAGGTCACGGAATTCTCATCGCACCATATGTGGCTCATTCCTATCACAATAAATCAGACTCTGCAAGTAACCATTTAAACTGGAAAACAGAATTCGCAACTTTTACCGGCACAATGGAGCCTGCGTTTAAAGATATGTTTAATAAGGACGGATATTGGCTGATCGAGGAGAATAAAGGAAAAGAGCTTTCTGCAGCAATCTCAAGGGCTGTGCAGCATTTTAAAGAGCGATGCAATGATACACGGACACTATCGCTTGACTGTTACGGTATCATGCTTTTACTTTCGGATCAGACTAATTATTTGCATGGGAAGGATGATCCTAATTTTGCAAGATTTATAAAGCCTGTTGTGAACGCTATTGAAGAACATTATATGGATGACATCAGTGCAAAAGAGCTGGCTGACAGTGTATTTGTGTCCCAGCAATATCTTTCACGCATTTTTACTGAGTTCATGAACTGTTCGGTATATGAGTATCTGACTAACTATCGTATCAATAAGGCTAAAGAATTGCTGCTGATAAACAGTAAACGTAAAATACAGGATATCGCTTTGGATGTGGGTTATTCCGATGCCAGCCATTTTATAGTGATGTTTAAAAAGCTTTCAGGAATGACACCTGCACAGTTTAGGAAACTACATATATAATAAGAAAGCCACTGCACTACGCAGCGGCTTTCTTATTATAATATGTAAAGAATACACTCTTTACATGAAACAACTTATTTTATTTGTAAAAAATATTTCCAAGCATAAGGTCTTTCTTGAAGTTTCTGATTGTTGTATCATTGTCGATAAATACAGCCTCGATACCCATTGCAGCAGCCCAGTCACCCATCTGCTCTGCAGTAAGGTCATATGTGAATGCAGTATGATGTGCTCCTCCTGCGAGTATCCAAGCCTCTGCTCCTGTGTAAAGGTCTGGCTGTGGTGTCCAGAAGTTTGTAGCTACAGGAAGTTTTGGCATAGGCTTCTCTGTCTTTTTGCAGTCAACTGTGTTGATGATGAGACGGAAACGATCACCAAGGTCAACAAGTGATGTTGCGATACCTGTACCCTCTTTTGATGTAAATACAAGTCTTGCAGGATCTTCTCTGTCACCCATTGAAAGAGGATTGCACTTTATGCTGATAGGACCGTCTGCGATTGTAGGACAGATCTCAAGCATATGAGCCTCGAGAATTCCCTCTTTGCCCTTCATGAGGTTGTATGTGTAATCCTCAAGCATTGATGTACCCTTTGCATCTTTCATGCCTGTTGTCATGATCTTCATGAGACGTACCATTGCAGCAACTTTCCAGTCTCCCTCTGCTCCAAAGCCGTAGCCTTTTTCCATAAGACGCTGGATAGCAAGTCCAGGAAGTTGTTTTAATGCGCCAAGATCACCAAAGTGTGTAACGATAGCCTGATAGTTTTTCTCCTCAAGGAATCTCTCGAAACCAAGCTCGATCTGTGCCTGTACTGCAACGTGCTTTTTAAACTCTTCAGGATCTCTGTCCTCTAGTAAGATATTGTATTTGTCATAGTACTCGTCAACAAGTGCATTTGTATCTGACTCTGATACTGCTGCAACAGCCTCTGCGATCTCGTTTACAGGGTAAGCGTCTACTTCCCAGCCAAATTTGATCTGAGCCTCTACTTTGTCACCCTCTGTAACTGCAACGTTTCTCATGTTGTCAGCTACACGCATTACACGGATGTGGCTGCTCTCTACAACACCGACTGCTACACGCTGCCATGATGCGATCTTGCCCTGTACAACAGGATCAGACCAGTGTCCGACAACAACTTTTCTCTCGATACCCATACGTGTAACGATATGTCCCCACTCACGATCTCCGTGAGCTGCCTGGTTTTCATTCATGAAATCCATATCGATAGTATCATATGGGATTTCCTCATTGTACTGTGTATGTAAATGAAGTAATGGTTTTCTTAATTCCTTGAGTCCTAAGATCCATGACTTTGCAGGTGAGAATGTGTGGCACCATACGATAACGCCGGCACACTCGTCATCTGTGTTTGCCTCATTAAATGTCTTTCTGATAAGCTCGTTTGTGATAAGTGTAGGCTTCCATACTACTTCAAATGGAAGTACTCCTGACTCATTTAACTTTGCAACGATCTCCTTTGAGTGAGCTGCTACATTTGCCAGACACTCATCTCCGTACAGATCCTGTGATCCTGTACAAAACCAGAATTTGTAATTTTTAACTGCTAACATAATCCCTCTCCTTTATGTTATATGATTATTTATTAATAGGTTACTTTAGTTGATTATTGGATTTAGTTATTTGTTTCAACTTTTGTTTGGTTGTTTTCACTTATTTATTTCATCTAACTGCCCAACAAAAATATAATAACACAAATCCACGTAAATTTGAACACGTATTCCACCTTTTTTAGATGAATTTTACTATTATTTTTAAAAGAGCATATACGTATACTATTATAGCAATATTGCTCATTTTAGAGTGTATGCATCCACACGCGCATCTGATTGAGGCCTCTGTTGCCCCACATATAATACGGAATGGTTCTTGCCTTTACACTCTTTCTTTCTGGTGGCTGCTCAGAGTACAGATCATCCGTGCTTTGAAGCCTTACTGCCGAAACGTCAAGCACTGTTGCTCCCTGTAATATGCCATCCTGCACTTTTGTTACGGATGCCTCGGATATCTTTGCGGTATTGATCAGGAGACTTTGCACATCACCGTCATTGTCCACGCCCTCGAAACAGTACACCACAGGGCCTCTCATAAGAGCCACGCAGCCTATGTCCTCGCGCACGTTAGTGTTGGCATATATCGTGCGGATATCCATATCAAATTCAAGCTCCACAATATCTCCATCGTTCCATTTTCTTTTTATATTAAGATATCCATCTTTTACCTGATCAATTGCATCAAAACTCTTGCCGTTTAATTTAGTCTTAAATTTCTTTAAATATCCCGGTATATGGATGGCAAGTGTAAACTCATCACCGGTCTTTGGGCTTACCGTGTAGGATACATTTCCGCCCCATGGATAAATGCCTGATACCCTGATGTCAGCTTTATCAAGCTTTGCCTCCTGACCTATGAAAAGATGTGAGTAGATCGTATCAGCCTCTTCATCCCACGCATACTTGCCGATCGATGTGACCATACGCACAAGGTTAGGCGGGCAACATGCACAGGCATACCAGCCCGGACGCTGCGGTATCACATGCTTGTAGCCGAATATCTCTCCGGACACTCCCGGATTTACCTCGAGCGGATTGACATAGAAAAACCTCTTTCCGTCAAGCTGCATGCCGCTTATGATACCATTATAAAGCTCGCGCTCCATAGCATCTGCGTATTTGCCGTTTTTACTCATGCGAAGCATCTGTTTTGCGAAAAATACGAGTCCGATCGATGCACAGGTCTCTGCGTATGCCATATCATTCGGAAGCTCATACTCCTTTGTAAATGCCTCGCCCTCGACTGTAGAGCCAATGCCGCCTGTCACATACATTTTCTTTTGTGTCATATTGTTCCACAGACGCTCGCAGGCTGCAAAAAGCTTCTCGTCATGCTCGGTTGCAGCCAGATCAGCCATGGCGGTATACATATAGACCGCGCGCACGCTGTGTCCTACTGCCTCATCCTGCTCGTAGATAGTCGCATGACTCTGATTGTACTTTGTATCCTCAGGTATCATGCCAAAATGCTTCCAGTCACGCTTTGCCGCCTCTTCCACGAAAAAGTCAGGATTTTTGCCTCTCTCCTCAAGGAAATAACGCGCCTGCTTCTTGTATGCCTCATTGCCTGTCACATGGTACATGCGCATCAAACCGATCTCGACCTCCTGATGACCCGGTATGCCGGTGATCTTATCAGGTCCGAATCTGTCTATGATATGTCCTGCCATGCCCTCCATGACTTTAAGCAGCTTATCTTTTCCTGTAGCCTGATAATAAGCCACCGCAGCCTCCATCATATGTCCGGCACAGTAAAGCTCATGGCACTCAAGCAGGTTCTGCCAGCGATGCTCAGGCTCTTTTATCGTAAAATAAGTATTTAAATATCCGTCTGGCTGCTGCGCCTTTGCCACGATATCTATGATCTCATCGGCTCTCTTTTCCAGATCGGCATCCGGCTTTATAACAAGGGAATACGCTACACCCTCAAGCCATTTTGCCACATCGCTGTCCTGAAAGACCATGCCGTAGAACTCACCCTCTGAAAGTCCTGCCGCGATCTTGAAATTCTCGATCGCGTGGCTCTTTTCCACATCAGGCTGCTCATCATGCAGTACGCTCTCCTGAAACGGAATGACAACATCCGTCACAAGCTGCTGCATGTGTCCCCAAAACGGATCTTCTATTTTGATATTTTTTAAATCCATGTCTTTTCTCCCACCTTAAAATAATTAATTCAAACTTCCCATATATATTATGTTGATGGTGCCAGCTGGGGTGTAGGGGCGCGCGGCTGTCGATAGTAGAACTTGCATCGATTGCTAATTTGTTGGCATCGGTTTTGGGCTCGTATGATTATTTATGTTCATTTTACAGTTGTACATTTGAGCCGTGGTGTTCGCCTGTGACATACGCTTGATCTATGACGTGTCGTGTGGGAGTTTCATGCCGTGCTCCAGCTTAAGGTTGCATGGGCGCGGACTCGTTCAAGCACGCTACATATCGAATTTATATAAAGTAAAAAGCGCGTTTGGAGCACCCATGCATAATAAACTTAGCTGGAGCCGGCATTTACTCCCACTAGACTAAGGAATCGTGAAAGCGTATGCCGCAGACGTACACCACGGTTCAACTGTGCAACTGGCAAAATGTACACAAACCTCGAGCCCCAAATCGACGCCTAACAAATTTACGCAATCACAGCTAAATGTTCCGCTATCGGCAACCGCGCATCCCACATCCCAGGCGGTACCAGCACTATTTTATATATGGTAAGTTTGAGTATGTAACTATTAAATATGCAAGAATGCCGTCTAGAATTTGCGGAATCGCTCGTACCTTTCCGCTACCAGCTCATAATCCAAAAGTCGGCTTTCCCTTTCAAGAAATTTTTTCATGTTGCCTTTCATGTAATTTCCGATAGATGAAAGTGCATCCTCATCGGCACCGCCAAATTCAGGAATGACATCCTCGATAACACCGAGTTCCTTTAGATCATGTGCTGTGATCTTCATGACCTCAGCCGCCTCCTTTGCGCGTTTCCCGTCTTTCCAGAGGATAGATGCAAATCCTTCCGGTGAAAGTATTGAATATGTGGCATTTTCCATCATCCATACTTCGTTTCCTACAGAAAGTGCTAAAGCTCCACCACTTCCGCCTTCTCCTATCATTAAGCATAGGATCGGCACTTTGATGCCGCTCATCTCATAAAGATTTCTTGCGATTGCCTCTCCCTGTCCGTTTTCCTCGGCTTCCATTCCCGGATAAGCTCCCGAGGTGTTTACAAAGGTAATGATCGGACGGTTAAACTTCTCTGCCTGTTTCATGAGGCGGAGTGCTTTGCGGTAGCCCTCCGGTGAAGGCATTCCGTAGTTTCTCCTGCCACAGTCCTCCAGGTCTTTTCCCTTGTGGACACCGATAACCGTTACAGGCTGTCCGTCAAGATATGCTATTCCACCTACAATAGCAGGATCATCCCTGAAATATCTGTCACCGTGCAGTTCTATAAACTCATCAAATATGTAATCGATATAATCAACAGAGGCAAGTCTTCTGATCTGTCTGGCTGCGCTCACTTTGTCCCATACTTTAAACGGTTTTGCCTTTGTCTCGCGTTCCTTCATAAGCTCTGTAGGCTCATAATTGTCCTCTCCACGTAGTGGATCAAAGTTAGCATAGCCTGTTCTTGGTCTGTGTAACTTTAATATCTTATAAAGTGTCATTTTAAGATTTTCACGCTCTACTATCATATCCACAAAGCCATGCTCGAGCTGGAATTCGGCTCTCTGGAAGCCCTCAGGCAGTCTCTGTCCGATAGTCTGCTCGATAACTCGCGGTCCGGCAAATCCAATAAGTGCCTTTGGTTCTGCAAGGATGATATCTCCAAGCATTGCAAAGCTGGCCGTGACACCACCTGTTGTCGGATCTGTAAGAACAGGCACATATAAAAGCCCTGCCTGTGAATGATGCTTTGCGGCTGCCGATGTCTTTGCCATCTGCATAAGTGATATGATTCCCTCCTGCATTCTGGCTCCACCTGAACAGCAGAAAAGTATTACAGGAAGTTTCTCCTCTATGGCGCGCTCAAAGGCTCTTGTGATCTTCTCGCCTACCACATGCCCCATACTTCCCATCATAAATCTGGAATCTATAACACCAAGAACGGTTGCCTGACCGTAGACCTTGGCTTTTCCTATTAAAATGCCCTCGGAAAGGCCTGTTTTCTCCTGAGTCTTTGCGATCTTGTCCTCATACTCCGGAAAATTAAGCGGATTTTCCGTAACCAGATCATCAAACCATGGCTCAAAGCTTTCCTTGTCGGCAACCATTCTGATTCTGTTTTTCGCACGTACACGAAAATAATGGTTACACTCATAACATACATATTTATGCTTTTTAACGACTGATTTTAAGACTGTCTTGCCACATTTCGGGCAGACGAGTGTCTCTGGAACCTCTTCCTGTGACGCCTGCGCTGCTTTGGCAGTCTCGTTTTGGTTTTCTGCTATTTTTGTACTGTCGGCAGATTTTACGGATGCCTCTGCCTCATTTTCTCTATTTTTTTCTCTATTCTTGAAAAATTTCATAATATCTCCCACTAACCGATCGCAAATGTAAGCTCTGCCATGCAGGCAACCTTGCCGTTTACTTTTGCAACGGCTTTTCCTACACCTATAGGGCCTTTTACTTTTATGATCTCAGTTGTAAGCTCGAGAGTATCTCCCGGCACAACCTTCTGCTTGAACTTTGCATTGTTTATTCCTGCAAAATATGCAGTTTTGCCTTTCCACTCGTCCTGACAGAGGATAGCTACCGCACCTGTCTGTGCAAGTGCTTCTATGATAAGCACACCCGGCATAACCGGATTACCCGGAAAATGTCCCATGAAATGTGGCTCGTTCATCGTCACATTCTTCTTTGCGACACATTTCTCGCCCGGCACCAGTTCCTCAACAGTATCAATAAGGAGGAATGGACTGCGGTGTGGCAGGATTTCCATGATCTGCTGTGTATTTAGTACTGACATATTCTCCTTTACCCTTTCTGTTTATTATGTTATTCGCAAACATCTAATTCTTCATAGTCACGATTAATCTTAATTTCTTGCATGCTTCGCGCTCAACACCGTAAATCTAGGAAGTACACAGTGTGTTCAGAAGAAAAAATATGAATTGCCACGGTGTTCCATAAACTCCGGTAAAGCGAGATATTTTCGCCTGCCACAACCTATCCAAACCAAGTGCCGTGGCTGACTTCATATTTTTTTTGAGGAATATACTGTGTGCTCCACCGGTTTTCACAACCTATATGCGCGAAGCTATTAATATTTACTTATAAGCCTTAAGGAGAATACTAGCGTTATGCCCTCCAAACCCAAGTGAATTACTGAGTGCATACTCAACAGGCTCCTCATAGCTATCCTTGCAGTAATTGAGGTCGATCTCCTCATCCGGTGTCTCGTATCCTACTGTTTTATGGATAAATCCGTCCTGAATTTCCTTTACACAGGTGATAAACTCTACTGCTCCGGCAGCTCCGAGGAGATGTCCGATCATTGATTTTGTTGAGTTTATCTTGAGGTTTGCCGCCTCATCACCAAAAGCAAGTTTGATAGCTCTTGTCTCGAAAAGGTCATTGTGATGTGTGCCTGTTCCGTGTGCATTTATGTATTTTACATCTGCCGGTGTGACTCCTGCGTCGTTCATGGCATTTGTCATAGCTCTGGCTGCTCCTGCACCGTCCTCCTGTGGGGAAGTGATGTGGTATGCATCTGATGAACATCCATATCCGGCTACCTCAGCATAGATCTTTGCACCTCTTGCCTTTGCATGCTCAAGCTCCTCGAGGATTACTACTCCGGCACCCTCGCCCATTACAAAACCGCTTCTGTTTTTGTCAAAAGGGAGTGAGCATTTCGCAGGATCGTCCACTGTTGAAAGTGCAGTAAGCACTGTAAAACCGGCAATTCCGATAGGACATACGCTGCCCTCTGTTCCTCCTGCTACCATCACGTCAGCCTCTCCGTACTGGATGCTTCTGTACGCCTCACCGATCGTGTTTGTACCGGTCGCACAGGCTGTTACATCATTGATGCTCTTTCCTTTTAGTCCGAACTGGATTGAAACGTTTCCTGCTGCCATATTGCAGATCATGAGCGGGACAAGAAGAGGATTTACCCTGCCCGGTCCTTTTTCATGAAGTTTCTGTGTTTCACGCTCCATAGCCTGAAGACTTCCGATTCCCGAACCGATCGCGCATCCTACCATATACGGATCTTCTTTTGAAATATCAAGTCCGCTGTCCTCGATTGCCTCTTTTGCGGCAGCTACAGCATACTGTGAAAAAGGCTCCATTCTCTTTGCGGCCTTTCTGTCCATGAAATCCTGAGGATTGAAATCCTTAAGCTCCGCTGCGATATGGCATTTATAATCTGCCGCATCAAATTTAGTAATATAATCAAAACCGATCTTTCCAGCTTTGATGGACTCCCAGAAATCATTTACATTAAGTCCGATAGGTGTCACTGCACCAAGTCCTGTTACAACTACTCTTCTACTCATATTGCCATTCCTCCATCAACAGACAGCACCTGACCTGTAATATAGCCTGCTGCATCTGATGCTAAAAATAATACTGCGTTTGCAATGTCCTTTGTCTTTCCTGTCCTGCCAAGCGGTATCTGTGATACAAGATTTTCCTTTGCTGTATCCGAAAGCACATCTGTCATCTCAGTTTCCACAAATCCCGGTGCTACGGCATTTACAGTGATATCACGGCTTGCAAGTTCTCTTGCCACAGCCTTTGTAAGACCGATAACTCCTGCCTTGCTCGCACTGTAATTAGCCTGTCCTGCATTTCCAAGTATTCCTGAAACTGATGAAATATTGATAATTCTTCCTGATTTCTGCTTCAGGAAATAACGTGACATATGACGGATAGTGTTAAATGCACCCTTTAAGTTGGTGTCGAGTACCGCATCATAGTCCTCCTCGCTCATCTTCATGATGAGTCCATCTCTCGTAATTCCCGCATTGTTTACGAGAATATCTATATGCTTATATTCCTTGATGAGTGCTGTTATCATCTGCTGGCACTCGTCAAAATCAGATACGTTACACTGGTATGCGACCGCATCTCCTCCGGCTGCCTTTATCTTAGAAACAACCGCCTCGGCTTTTTCCTTTGAGCCGTTATAATTTACTATTACAAAGGCATTTTGTGCTGCAAGGGTAACTGCGATCTGACTGCCTATTCCTCTGCTTGCGCCTGTAACAAGTGCTGTCTTACCTGTTAACATACTTTTCAAAATCCTCCAGTTTATCTATATTTACGACTTTTACGTCTCTGTTTATCTTTTTCATAAATCCGGCAAGTGAACGTCCCGGTCCGATCTCTACAAACTCATCCGCTCCGTCTGCGATAAGGCGCTCGATCGTCTGCTGCCAGCGGACTGATGAAGAAACCTGCTGCTTTAAATAGCCTTTTACATCATCAGTTGATTTCACATAATCGGCTGTGACATTTGTAAGATAAGGTACTTTGATCTCGTGGATTTCTACATCCTCAAGTGCCTCTCCGAGCTTTTCCCCCGCACCCTTAAGAAGTGCTGAGTGGAAAGGTCCGCTTACCTTGAGCGGGACTGTTCTTTTTGCTCCTGCTTCGCTGCAGGCTGCTGCGGCTTTGTCCACCGCTGCCTTTTCTCCTGTTATAACTGTCTGTCCCGGGCAATTATAGTTTGCGACTGATACTACTGCATTTTCCTCATCTGCTGTTTTCGCGCAGATTTCCTCGATCGTCTGAGGGGCAAGTCCGAGGATTGCGGTCATAGCTCCGCCTGTCGGAACTGCCTCCTGCATGTAAATCCCTCTTTTTCTGACCACTGAAAATGCATCTGCCATCGTCATGGCACAGGATGCGATGAGAGCACCATATTCCCCAAGGCTTAAGCCTGCCGTGACATCAGGTGTTATTCCTTTGTCGATGAGTGCCTGATAAATAGCCGCTTCAACGGCAAGCATACATATCTGTGTGTACTCTGTAATGTTAAGTTTGTCATTTTCTGTAAAACAAAGCTGTGGTATATCCAAACCTGTTTTTTCACTTGCAAGGTCGAATACTGCCTTTGCGTCTGGCATAGTATCGTAAAATTCCTTGCCCATTCCTATGTACTGTGAACCCTGTCCCGGGAACATAAATACTCTCTTACCCATTTTCCGGTTTCTCCTTTTTATGATCAGGTACGATCAATCTGCTGTTGCAAGACTCTTTGTACCCTGAATTTGCAATGCAATCAGTAATCTGCTTATCGATTAAGTCCAACTACATCCTCGATTATCTCTTTGCAGGTCTCTTCTTTCTTCACAAGCCCTGCGATCTGTCCTGCCATGACGCTTCCATATACCGCATCTCCATCGACAACGGCTTTTCTTAATGCGCCAAGCGTAAGTTTTTCAAGTTCTTCAAAAGATGCACCCTCTTTTTCTTTTTTGAGGTACTCTCTTGTCATTTTATTGCGCAGCACTCTGATTGGATGCCCTGTGCTCGTTCCTGTAACCTCGGAATCAATATCTTTTGCCTTGATGATCTTCTGCTTGTAGTTCTCATGAACAATGGACTCCTTTGCTGTCACAAAGCGCGTTCCCATCTGAACCGCCTCTGCACCGAGTGCGAAAGCCGCATTAAATCCTCTGTTGTCTCCGATACCGCCTGCCGCAATGACCGGGATGCTTACCGCATCAACAACCTGTGGCACAAGTGTCATGGTGGTCTGTGATCCGATATGTCCTCCTGACTCCATGCCCTCTGCGATAACAGCAGATGCACCGCCTCTTTCCATAAGCTTTGCCAGTGCTACACTTGCGACTACGGGAATGACGATTACCCCGGCTTCTTTCCACATATCCATGTATTTTGCAGGGTTTCCGGCACCGGTCGTAACAACCTTTACCTTTTCCTTTGCAATGATACTGGCGATTTCATCCGCCTCCGGATTCATAAGCATAAGATTTACTCCGAAAGGCTTATCTGTCTCTTTCTTTGCTGCCTGTATCTGCTCTCTCACCCATCCTGCCGGTGCGCCACCGGCTCCGATAATTCCAAGTCCTCCAGCATTTGATACAGCACTTGCCAGTTCATGAGTAGCAACCCATGCCATGCCGCCCTGTATTACCGGATATTCGATTCCAAGAAGTTTTGTTATTCTTGTTTCCATTTTTTTGCTCCGTTATGTATGTATTATTGGAATTTTTGTAACTGTTCAGTACCTTCACAGTTGCGAGCCGCAAGCGCATTAGAATCAGCT
>CAVICC010000049.1:0-19220 GCA_963641405.1 bacterium
GCTTCGCTGATGGGCGCTTGCTCCTACGTAATATACGTTTTCTTACGAAATATGCGGTACCGCATATTTCTGTACTGAATAGTTACTCTTTTTCAATATTCGTAAACAAAAAAGGAATGTATATTCATTTCTTCAAATATACATTCCCAAATTTATTTTGTGATCCTATTTATTTGTCCAACAGATCTGTGTAGAAATCTGCGTAATGTTTCTCACCTGATTTGATATAATCAATAGCTGCTGACGGATGCTGATTGAGACGTCCTGTGAGCAGATAAGGTATATCATATCCCCATACAGCACCTGACTCCTTGAGTGGAAGCATATGCTCCTCGATGAATTTAAGTACCGGGAATACATTGTATTTAGGGTTCTTAAGGAAGCTTAAGAGAAGCTCCATTGCACAGTTTCCTGCTCCACGTCCCATTCCCATCATTGTAGCGTCAAGTAAACTTACGCCCTGAGCTGTAGCCTCTATAGTATTGGCAAATGCAAGCTGCTGATTGTTGTGTGCGTGCATTCCAACGAATTTGCCGTGTTCTTCAGCAAGAGCTGTGTATTTTTCTGCTGTGCGTCGGATTTGCTCAGGATAAAGAGCACCGTAGCTGTCTACGATGTAGATACCATCGGCAGAGCTGTTTGCCACCATATCAAGTGCCTGATCCAGATCCGACTCCTGTGTATTTGAGATAGCCATTATATTACAGGTTACTTCATATCCCTTTGCTTTTGAGTCCTCTATCATCTCGATAGCTGCCGGCATCTGGTGTACATATGTAGCAACACGAACCATATCTATAACACTGTCCTCGCGTGGAAGGATATCTTTTTTATAATCACATCTTCCGACATCAGCCATAACGCTGATCTTCATATCAGAATTGTTATCGCCAACTATAGCACGGATGTCCTGCTCATCGCAGAATTTCCATTTTCCAAATTTATTTACATCAAAAAGCTCCTTAGATGCTTTATAACCAAACTCCATATAGTCGACACCGGCCTTTACATTTGCACGATAAAGAGCATTGATAAATTCATCGGTAAACATAAAGTTGTTTACAAGTCCTCCGTCTCTAATGGTAGCATCAAGCACGCGGATATCAGGGCGTGCAGTCATTAAATCACCTTTCTGAGCCATTTTTGTTTCCTCCAAGTTTTTGTAATTATTTTTTCTGTATTGTAACGCCTTGCATAGTTGCGATTTAAAGTTTTAAAGTTTCAACGCTTTAAAGTATATAAGTATGATAACATAAATATTTAAAAAAGCAAGTATAACTTTACTTTTTTTTCTGGTGCTAATATAATGAATGAGGTTGTAGTAGAATATCAAAGGAGGATTTTATGATTTCTTATTTAACTTCGGCTGAAATGTCGATTATCACCTTTATTGGTGTAATTTTTGCATTTGCACTGACATACTTTGCAATCGCAAAATTCAATAAATTTTTACCTAAAGACATGGGCAGGCAATTTGCTCATGACGGAAAGCTCTCAGCAGGAAAACCCAGAGGAGCCGGTATAATATTCATATTTACATTTGTAATAGCCGCAATACTTTTCTCACAGATAAATACCGAGATAGCCATATATCTGGTGCTCATTATAGTAGAGATGCTTACAGGATATTTTGATGATGCGGCAGAAAAACCATGGGGCGAGTATTTAAAGGGTGCTCTCGATTTTGTGGTAGCAATCGTGGTTGCGATCGTTTATCTGCATTTCAACTCAAGTGAGATCACATTTGCCATATTTGGAACATCAGTTGCACTCCCACCTGTAATTTTCGCGATACTCACAGTCATTCTTGTATGGGTATCTATCAACGTGACAAACTGCTCAGATGGTGTGGACGGACTTTCAGGAACACTTACCATCATTAGTATCATGACATTCTTTGTACTTGACACTGTTATAGGAATTGATGATGGATTTAATTACTGCATCATCCTTTTTGCAGTATGTCTGCTCGGTTATCTGTGGTACAATGCCACACCAAGCCTACTTCTCATGGGAGATGCTGGATCAAGAGCGATGGGTATCTTCATTGCGATAGCTGCCCTTAAATGCAAAAGTCCATTCATCTATATACTTGCAGCACTCATGCTCATAATCGATGGTGGTCTTGGTCTTGTTAAGGTATCTCTCTTACGTTTCTTAAAAATACATATTTTAAAGAACACTACAACACCTATACATGACCATGTAAGAAAGAAGCTTGGCTGGTCAAATGCGCAGGTTGTTTTCAGATTTGCGATCATCCAGATCGTAGTATCACTCGCAGTGGTTTATCTGGTGATGATTTAAAAATTTGAAACTAAAGACTGGAAATTAAAACACATAAAGCAAAAATATAAAACAGGGATGTATATTCTCCAAAATGAATATACATCCCTGTTTTTTCACTTTTTTCCTTTGTATTGTGATGAGTGTCCTATTTCATTATGCCTTCTTACTTTGACATAAAGCATATATTCCGACTAGTAAAAGGACCGGTGATATGATTCCAGCAAGTATTCCCATTCTCATATTTCCCACTGCACTCGAAACAAAGCCTACAAGTGTCGGTCCGCCGGAACATCCAAGATCACCAGCAAGCGCAAGCATTGCAAAAAGTAATGTTCCACCTCTCCTTAATGCTGCTGATGCTTTACTGAAAGTTCCCGGCCACATGATTCCCACGGAAAATCCACAAATTCCGCAACCGATAAGTTCAACCATCGGTACTGGAACCAAAGATATACAAAGATATGATGCTATACACAGAACACAACTTGCTTTCATAAATCTATCCAGATCAAGTCTGTGTCCATATTTACCATAGATAAGTCTCGAAAGTCCCATAAGTATGGAAAAAGACATCGGTCCCACAAGATCTCCAAGTGTCTTTGTTATACCTAGTCCTTCCTCAGCAAAAGTCGATGCCCACTGGCTTACCGCCTGTTCTGAAGCTCCTGAACATGCCATCATGATCATAAGAATCCAAAATATTTTTTCACAAAAAAGTTCCTTAAGGTTCATTCCTTTTTCCTCCTCACTTGTAAGACTATATATCGGAACCTTTGTAAAAAGAATCAGATTTCCAATCGGAATGATCGTCCAAAGCAGTGTAAGTATTTTCCAGTGATTGATTCCTATTGTTGCAAAAAATATTGTAGAAATAAGTACAACTCCGGTACACCCCCAACAATAAAATGAATGTAAAAGGCTCATTGCTGCTTCCTTGTTGTCAGTCGGACATGCTTCAATGATCGGACTGATAAGCACCTCTATCAGTCCTCCTCCAATGGCATACACAAATACAGCTATTAATATTCCAATGAATGGCTCTGGTGTTATTTCCGGTAAAACTGTCAATAGTATCAATCCTAGTGCTGCGCATACATGTGCGATTATAACCGAAGCCCTGTAGCCTATTTTATCTATAAACCCTGCTGATAGCAGATCAATAAGCAGCTGTATCATAAAGTTTACTGTAATTAGCAATGTTATCTGAGTCAACGGAATATTATAGTTCTTCTGAAAAGTAACAAACAGCAGTGGAACAAAGCTGTTTACAATCGCCTGGACTATGTAGCCTATGAAACATGCATACATTGTCTTTTGATAATCAAATTTCATGTATATATCCTTCCTGAAAATGCCACGTGCGGCAATTCGTAAAATTCACATTCTTTTGGACAAATCGGTCTATACAGTGGATCCGCCACAATGATCTTTGCACCTTTAAGTTCTTCCTCCATTGCTTCTTCTCCGAGCACTTCTTTGTCTTTTTCGCCAAGCAATGTCTCACATTCCTTTAAAGGACACAGTACACGGACTGAGCGGTCATATTTTTTTTCAATTCCGGCAGCTAATGATCCCATCGTGACAGGCTCTCCGATCAGCGTGATCTCTGCCTTTTTTTCCATGCGATCTTGCAGGTATACTATTCTCTGCTCGATCTCATTCTTATCCGTATTATTTAAGAATGTATGGTCTAAATTTGTCTTATCCGGATTTATCTTATCACTATTTGTCCTATCAGTATTTTTCTTATCAATATTTACCTTATCAGCATTTATCTGCCGCGTAATCGCTCTGTAAAGTGCATCAGAAATATCCTCTGCCATCCATTGGTTAGGTGTTCCTATCACATAAGGTATATCATATTCTTCCCAAAGTACCTTAGCTGCACGAAGCCCTACTGCGGAGACTACCAGGTTGGCATCTGCATTTGCAGAATTTACAAGAGCTTCAAGGTCATCGCCTAGCGCCCATACTGTGCCGATATTCCATCCATATTGCTGCAGATTTTCTTTTAATTTATCTACATTTTCCTGCGGTCCGAAATCAAGTGGTGTCACACCAAGCAAATTTACAGTGCACGTTGATGTATCTATTTTCTTATGATTGTCAGGTGCTTTTACAAAACGTTTGGCTATCTCTTCAAGCGCGATCCCTGCTCCATATATATAATCGTTCATGCCGTTTGTCGGCACTGAAAATGTCGGTATCCCTGTTTCTTTTTCGATCACGCGCGCGATCGCAGGAAAATCCGTACCATTCATATATGGGATAGGTGAGCCTGCCAGCGCGATAAATTTAGGATGCAGTTCGCGGGCTGCATGCTCGATATCGTTTATAAATTTGCTGTCATTTCCCATGATAGCATCGATCTGTTTAAGTCCTGAGATAAATATAAGGCTGTCCTGATCGTACCAGCGTATTTCATCATGGGTATTGTAGGTGGAATTGCAGCCGGATGGATCGTGCATGACCGTCATTCCGCCAAGCTCGTACAGCGCGGAGCATACGCCCGACACATCTGCCGTATAAACCGGTATTATTCGATATGATTGTCTCATAGGCAGCACTCACACCCCCATCCTTTTTGTACTACAAGTTTTTGTGTATCTTTTTCATTCATGTACGCATCCATCATAAGCTCTGCCGTCCTTTTTATACCGTCAAATCCGTACAGACCTTCTCCCTGTACCAGATTGACAAAATGACGGCTCCTGCTAAAATAAGCCGCTTTCTGTCCGACCGCAAGCACTTCACTGCTGCCGCCCCTTTTAAGCACACGCATCTTTACCTGTATTGTTGCTATAAGCAAAAGCTCAGGTTCATGCTCCTTAAGCCAGATAAAATCTGCTTCTTCTTCCGGGCTTATACCATCGAGATAAACCGATTTCACACAGAAACCATGTGTCAAAAGCAGTTTTGCCAGTCCAAGCGGTCTTGGATGATATGTATAGTCAAGTGCTATCGGCATATCCCCTATTAAAGCCTTTGCCTCTGCCAGAACATCCTCGCAGGACTGTCTCTCGCGCGTCAGTTCATCCTTTGTAAGAGGCGGCAGCCCAAGTATGTCTGTAAGCGCATTTAGCTGACCTTCTATCTCATCATAGTCAAAGCTTCCCGGCATGTACAAAGATTTTCGTCCAAGACGCCTTGCCTGTGCCTCCATTCCGTATTTTCCGGCAGGATAACAGTCGATAAACAGACTGCCTTTTCCCATATCAAGAAGTTCCTGCCAGTTTTTACAGCCCGGCAGTTCAAGCACTTTATAGTCATATCGCTTTAACAGACGCTTTATATCACTGCTTTCATCCAGCGCAAAATCACTGCCAAACACAGATACCTTTTTTGCGTCAGGCTCACATTCCAACATTGGATCATACATGGCTTTTCGCAGCTTCTGATCAGGAGTAAGACCATGTTTTTGCATAATCGGATCCATGTAACAGCGGATAAAACATATATCAGGAAAACGCTCTTCGAGTTTACTGTAAATATATTTCAGGTCACTTCCGAGAAAATGATGCAGACAGACAGTAAAAAGTAAAACAGTCTTCGGGTGCTTTCCTCTTTTGTTTATCACATCGGTCACCCCCTCTATCGTAAGCTCCTCCAGATTACTGTAAAGAACATCTTTCTGCTCCACAATGACAAAGGAAAAACGTTCTGCCGCATTCATCTCTGCCGCGGTCAGTACTACACCTCGCATGCAGTTTTGGGCGCAGACATAGATCTGTATGGACTCTGGAACCTGCATACCTGTATGCACAATATTCCAGTTGCCATGTACCGGAGAGTTGTATTCGAGTTCCGAAGCAAAAGGCGCAGGAAATGAGGCATCTTTTATTTTTACCACTGCGTCATTTTCTGTTACCCTTATCATTTGCTGCCTCCTTCTGCCGGAGTAATGACATTAGAGTACGCTGTCTTTGCCGATACACCCTGTAAATGCCCGATTTTTCCTGAAAGTGCACTAATCTTATCCTGCGGTGCATCAATTACTATACTTATGATACTAATACCTTTTGAACGATATGGTATTCCCATTCTACCCACAATATACTGACGCGCACTGTGGAGCAGTAAGTTTAATTCATCGATGGCATCCTCTTTTTCTACAATAATTGAAATAACTGCCACTCTCGTTTCCATATATTAACATTCTCCTTCTTCTGGTTTTGTGCCGGCTGTTGTGGAGACTTTGGGCCTGTCACTAGCAAATTCTTGGCAGAAGCTCTCCGCCCGGCTGTGGAAGAAGTGCCTGTGTACCTATCTCTGTCTCCATTATGACTTTTCCTGCCTCTTCTGCGATAACCTCACCGATAATAGCCGAATCTTTAGAATATGGACATTTCTTGAGTGTCTCGACAATCGCATCTGCCTTTTCCTTTGGTGCCATGATAACAAGTCTTCCCTCACAGGCAAGGTATAAAGGCTCAAGTCCAAGCATGCCGCATACTCCTTTTACTTCCGGCTGTACCGGAACAGCTACTGCGTTTAAGCGGATGCCTACGTTACTCTGTCCTGCAATCTCATAAAGTACAGTTCCTACACCACCTCTTGTCGCATCACGTATAACATGCAGATCGTGTGTGGTATCCATTACTGCTTTTACTGTATTCCACAGCGGTGCGCAGTCACTTGTGATGTCAGCATCAATGCCAAAATCCTCTCGCTCCAACAGAATCGTGCAGCCGTGACGTCCGATATCGCCTGTTACGATGATCGCATCCCCCGGTTTTGCAAGCTCTCCACCGACTGTCACGCCTTCTTCTATCTCGCCCATACCTGTTGTTGTGATAAATACTCCGTCCACCTGACCTTTTCCGGCAACCTTTGTATCCCCAGATACGATATGTACTCCGGCTTCTTTTGCAGTTTTTTCCATGGCTGCTGCGATCTCCTCTAATTTTTCCATCGGAAATCCCTCTTCTATTACAAACGCACAGGTAAGATAAAGCGGTTTTGCTCCCATGCAGGCAAGATCATTTACTGTTCCGCAGATAGACAGCTTGCCGATATTTCCTCCTGGGAAAAATGCCGGAGATACAATAAAGCCATCTGTAGATACTGCCATCCTGCCTGTCGGTGGAACTAATACTGCCGCATCGTCCGCTGTCAGATCTTTGTTCGCAAAATGTGTCTTAAACACCTCATCTATAAGCTCGGAAGTCTGTTTTCCACCGGCACCATGTGCCATTGTTACTGTTTTATTTTCCATGATATTCTCCTTCTTTTTAATTACTCGAACTTCCCACATATAAGATGTTAATGGTGCCACCTGAGATACGAGCTGCGCGGTTGCTGGTAGCAGAACATTTAGCTGCGATTGCATAAATTTGTTAGGCGGCACCACACCAAAATAATGTGTGGGAAGTTTGAGTTAGTTGCATTCCAATATAGTTACGAGTACTGGTAATATGCGGAGCAGGCTCCCTCACCGGATACCATGCACGCTCCGACCGGGTGCTGCGGTGTGCAGCCTTTTCCAAATACTTTACAATCGGATGGTTTGCATTTTCCCTGAAGCACATCTCCACAGCGGCATGCCGGATTTGGTTTTCCTTTGATTTTCGGTACCTGATATTTTATACGCGCATCAAATTCCTGCCAGTCCTCTCTTAACTTCATTCCCGATCCCGGAATGATTCCAAGACCTCTCCATTCGCAGTCGCAAGTCTCCATCATCTCATCTACCAGAAGCTGTGCTTCCCTGCTTCCATCCTGTGTTACCACACGCGGATAGCAGTTTACGAAAAACGGCTTTCCTTCCTGAAATTTCACCAGCGATACAGCAAGTGCCGTCATAAGCTCTTTTGCGGTAAATCCTGCAACAACACCGCTTACACCCTCTTTTGTAAGTTCCTCGCAGAGGCGCGTTCCTGTGATCGCATTGACATGTCCCGGATACAAAAATACATCTGCACTGTCCTTTAATGCCTCATATGCCTGTGGCATTGTTTTGTTTGCAACAAGTATGGAATAGTTATTAAGACCGTCCTCTCTTGCCGCTTTTACGGAAAGACAGCCTGCCGGAGTAGTTGTCTCAAATCCGACCGACAAGAATGTCACGTGCTCATCTGGATGCTCCTTTGCATATTTTTCCGCATCTGCCGGAGAATACACGACATGAATGTTTGCGCCCTGTTCCCTTGCTCCCGCAAGACTCATATTTGTTCCCGGCACGCGCACCAGATCACCGAATGTGCATATCGTAACTCCTTTTTCTAAAGCAAGATAAATAGCCTCATCTATAAAACTAACCGGTGTTACACATACCGGACATCCCGGTCCTGAGATCAGTTCCACCTGCTCTGGCAGCAGTTTACGGATTCCCAGCCGGAAAATCTCATGTGTGTGAGTACCGCACACTTCCATGATCCGCACACTTGGACCATCATAATTTTCAATGATCTCTCTGGGTGTTTTCATTATAAAAATTCCTCCATTAAATGCTCTGTCTCGCTGTCATCCTCATCCGTGATCTTGGCGATCGCCACACCGGCATGCACCATAACATAATCTCCCGGCTCAAGATCATCCAAAAGCTGGGCTGAAACCTCTCTTTTTGCACCACCGGCATCAATGACTGCCGTGCCTTTATTTATTTTTACTACCTTAGCTGATAAACCTACACACATCTTTATATCCTCCTGTTCTTTAACTTATACATCCCATACGCTGCCTGTCCGATTGCTATTCCTCCGTCATTCGGTGGAATCATGCGATGCCGCAGTACTTCAAATCCGGCATCTTCCAGCCTCTTTTCCGTAAGCCGCAGCAGTAAGCGGTTTTGAAATACGCCACCGCTTAGGGCGGCTATATTTCTGCCGCTTTCTTTTCTGGCTCTGATACAGGCGGCTTCTATCATCTCTGAAAGTACCTGATGGAACATATATGAAAGTTTTCCTGTATCCTCGCCCTGTATTTTTGCTTCTGTTATCTGCTTCACCAGCAGCCTTGTATCTAAGATCACTCGTCCATCTGCTTCATAGATAAGCTCATCTGTATTTATATCGTATTCCTGAGATATATTCTGCTTTTCGTATTCTTCCGCGGCAAATTCCAGTGCCGTCGATGCCTCGCCCTCGAAACTTGAGCTTCGTCTGATACCGAGTATCGCGCTGACTGCATCAAAAAGACGCCCGGCACTCGTTGACGTTACCGCATTTATCCTGCGGTCTGCCATGGTAAACTGCACCTTACATTCCTGCTCACTGCACAGACCAAGTTTCTCAATGATCTGCCATGCCGCCCCACGGTCTTTCGTATATCCGTAGATCATGGATACTGCGATACGCCAGCCCTCTTTTGCAGAGGCATCACCGCCTATCTGTAAAAACGGTGCGATACTTCCAAACCTTGTAAAATCATCATAATCTGCCAGCAGTATCTCTCCGCCCCAGATAGTGCCGTCTGTTCCATATCCTGTTCCGTCAAAGGAAACTCCGATAACAGATTTCTGACAGTCATTTTCCGTCATGCAGGATAATATGTGCGCATAGTGATGCTGCACTCTTATGACCGTATAGCCGAGTTCTTCCGCGACAACCGTAGAGTTGTACTTCGGATGCAGATCACAGACCACAGCCTGTGGTTTTACCTCAAGTAGTGTACAAAAACGCTCGATCGTCTCCTGCAATGCCTTTACCGTCCTTAAGTCCTCGAGATCTCCCACATACGGTGACTGGTAAAATCTGTTGTCCACACCTATGCAGAATGTATTCTTAAGCTCCCCTCCGACAGCAAGCACCTGACCTTTTAAGGCTTCACTTATCATAAACGGCAGTGGCGCATAGCCTCGTGAGCGTCTTATCATGTACGGCTTTTTCCTGTAAAAATCCATAACCGTATCATCTGCCCTTATCCTTATCTTCCTATCGTGCGACAACATTGCATCACACAAATGTGACAGCTCCGCAACAGCCTCATCATCCTCACGGCATATCGGAGCACCTGATGTGTTGCCGCTTGTCATGACTAAAAGATCCGGCATTTTTATATCATCATCGTACTTAAATATTAAAAGCTGAACCGGTGCATACGGAAGCATCACACCTACCTTTGGATTTTGCGGTGCTACCGATGGTGCAAGCCTGCCACCGCTCTTTTTATCCAAAAGCAGGATCGGTTTCTGATGCCCTGTAAGTATCGCCTCCTGCTCCGCTGTCACAACACATTCCTGTTTTACAACTGTCTCATCCTTTGCAATGACCGCAAAAGGCTTTGCCGGACGCTTTTTTAAATTTCTAAGACGCTGTACAGCTTCTTCATTTGTCGCATCACAGCACAGATGAAAACCACCTATTCCTTTTATCGCTACGATCTTTCCTTCGCTGATAAGTCTGCGCGTATACGTGATAGCCTCATGTCCGCGCTCCGGTCTTCCGATCAGATATACCTGCGGGCCACATTCGTTGCAGCATACAGGCTGCGCGTCATAACGCCTCGTGTTCTCATCTGCGTATTCTTTTGCACAGTCAGGACACATTGGAAACTCTTTCATACTTGTGCGTTCCCTGTCATATGGCAGTGAATCGAGGATCGTAAGCCTTGGACCACAGCAGGTGCAGTTTATAAACGGATGCAGATATCGTCTGTCCTTTGGATCAAACAGCTCTGCCTTGCACTCATCACAGATCGCGATATCCGGGGAAACGAAGATTTCTCCCTTTGTCTTTTCACTTTCGATGATGTCAAACCTATCAAAATGCACATCTGTCTCTTCTGTGACATCCTCTGTATTTATTTTTAAAATAGCCGCGCGCTTTGGCGGATGCTCTTTTAGCTCATTTAAAAATCCATCGATCTGTTCTTTTTCACCCTGCACATAAATCTCCACATATGGACCTTTATTGCAGACAGTTCCGCAGATCCCATGTGCGCTTGCATGACGGCTTACCGTTGGTCTGAATCCAACTCCCTGAACGATACCGTATACCCGTATGCGCCAAGTCATCTTATTCTTATACATACTTTTCTCCAATCGTATGCTCCTGTTACAGCTCGTTACTTCTTACACTTTATAATGTGCTGTCAACTATAATCGTAACTGTTCAGTACCTTCACAGTTGCGAGCCGCAAGCGCATTAGAATCAGCTTCGCTGATGGGCGCTTGCTCCTACATAATATACTTTTTCTTACGAAATATGCGGTACCGCATATTTCTGTACTGAATAGTTACCTATAATCATTATTTTCCTGCAAGATGTCCTGACACTGCAAAATGTATCGTATCCACGAAAGTCCCTTTAAAATCAGGTGTCATGCGCTTCATACACGGATCAGCGTAGATCACATCATATCCACCGTTTTCCACCAGAGAAATATAATCCTCTTCATCACGCAGGTGCAGATCTTCGCCCTCCCTAAGCTCCAGTTTTACCATAAACCAGCTTGCGACCGTCACCTGTGCATCCGGTGCCTGCCTTTGTATCTCTTTCCTGATAGCACATCCGATAACCTGCTGCTGTACAATAAGTACCTTTTTTCTGCGGTGATCAATATCAGAAACAAGCTCATCAACTAGCGGATAGCCTGTCTCATACTGTGTTCCATAGGTTTCTTTTAGATACTTTGCAGCCTCTAAAGCGGCTGGAGATACCACGATATTTTTTTCCACATTTGAAACTGCTCTTACATCAGTAAGTCCGTTTCCCATTCCAAAGCAGACTGCCGTTTTCCCCTCTGCTGCAAAACGCTCCCTGATGCGGTCTGCCGCGCGAAGATCACTGATATCCTGCGGTGTCATGCCAAGTATCCCGATCCTTCCCGGGATCACTTCTTCTTTTTCGCCCGCAAATACTAAAAACAGCTCTTTCCAGGCTTTTTCCTCACCTTTGTCATAAAGCTCCATTCCATCAGTATCCACGGTAAGTATCGGAAGATCCACCTTTTTTTCAGTCATTCGCTTTAAGGCATGATAATCTGTTCCGATAACTGCCGGAACAGGTGTTCCGATGATCGCTGCAAACCTTGCATCCAGCTTTGCTGCCGCATCCGCAAGTTTTGCCACTAGCCTGTCATCACGGCCTAAAATGGCATCCATATCGCGAAGTCCTGCACTAAAAAGCGCGCTCTTGCTTTCAAACCACCTTGGCTCATCAAAGCCACATATATTTCCAGTACATCCACCGGCATCACAAATGACGATAATACCGCCAAATTCATATAATACAGACACCGCTCCAGACTGATCCGGTGCAAACGGTGTCAGATATTTTCTAAGTCCTCTCATCGCCTTATACCTCCGCCAATGCCTCAAACAGCCTGCGCACACCGGCATAGCCGTATGGCTGCCGTTCCTCATTCCAGAGCACATTTGGACAATCCTTATGATAATATCCGGCATCCTTTCCTATTGTGATATTGACACCGGACTGACTGCCATCATAATAGAGCATGGTTGGTTCAATATTGGAAAAAACCTTTGTGTCCGGGCTTAATTTTGCCAGCTGCCTTACATAGACAAAATTTTCACCTGACAGCGTACCGTAGATTTCCGGCACACTAAATCCATATTTTACCAATGAAAGTGCCAGCTCAAACGGATCTGCGTTCAGCCATTCTCCGACAGCAAATGCCGCATCCGGATGCAGTTCTTTAAATTTTGCAACTGCTTCCTCTGCTGCCTTTTTCGGCATTTCATCATCAAATTCCACTCCGAGCGCAGCCCCAAAAGCATGATACTGACTCGCTATCTTATCTATCTGATAGAGTCTTCTAAGCTCTATGTATGGTATTTTTAACCTGTCATGAAAATCCTCTGCCGCAAAGCGCGCTTCCGGGTGCAGTACGAGATTAAAATTCGCCTCAGACATGGTCTGATACTCTGCGAAATCCTTACATCCTGATATCTCGTGTACCGTCTTTACACCGGCATCGTGAAGCAGATCATACAGTTCGCAGTCATCCACCAGCGGTGAAAAATATCCGAGCAAGTTCACCACATTGCCCTTTTTCTTTGCCGGTTCAAGCAGTGAGTATATAGACTGTCTCACATGCACCATAGGTGGCTTTCTGCCCTCTCTGGTCAGCGCATACATATAGCACGGGCGCACCTTAACTCCTGCATACTCCTCGGCTTTATGGCATACTCTCTCCATATCCGTTCCAAGCAGCGCATCCACACAGGTAATGCATATCATCACAACTGACGGCTTTTTCTTCAGCCCATCGCATATTTCCGCCACTGCCTTTGGGATCTTTTTCAGATGTCTTCCAGTAACGATATCCGTCTCATCCATAAGCAGATAGAAAAAACGATCCTCATATGCCGGCATTGAACTAAGCACCGAGGTATTCCGTCCGCAACATCCCGGGGATACTATAAGCATGATTGAATCCGGAACAGCAAGCCCCGCACGCTTTACACCGAACCCTTCCGCTCCCGGTGAGTTAAATGCAAGCGTAGCAGGTGAGCTGTAGATCAGATGAGTATTTGAAATAAGCTGCTTTGGGATATTATCTTTTCCATACTCACTTAGCTTTTCTACCGTACAAAAATATGCTTCCTGTCTCATGCATTTTCCTCTTCTTTCCATAACAATCCGGCAAGATCAAGGAAACATCTGCTGATATCTGATGTCGGATCTCCTTCGATCACTGTTTTTCCCTGTTCTTCCCAATGGATGATCTCATCACTTCTTGGCACTTCACCCACGATCGGCACACCGATCTTTTCTGCAAATGCCTGTACTTTTTCTTTCTCATTTTCCACGTTTCTGTGGTTTAACACTATTCCGAATACTCTCGCATAGCTTCGATCCTCGAAATTTCTTACCGCACTTGAGATATTGTTGGCAGCATAAAGTGCCATTTTTTCTCCCGATGTCACGATAAGCACCTTATTGGCATAGCCCTCACGGATCGGTGCCGCAAAACCGCCACACACTACATCGCCCAATACGTCATACAGGACAACATCAGGCTTGTAATGCTCGAATAATTCCATATCCTCAAGAAGCTGAAAGGTCGCAATAATTCCTCGTCCTGCACAGCCAAGTCCCGGTGTAGG
The DNA here is from genome assembly GCA_963641405.1 of bacterium. Lineage (GTDB taxonomy): Bacteria > Bacillota > Clostridia > Lachnospirales > Lachnospiraceae > Roseburia. The sequence continues at coordinate 14,300 of CAVICC010000049.1, forward strand.
TCCACCTGTCTCGATGCACAGTATCCCACCATATCCTTCCTTTGAGATCTGCGCCAGCTCATCCGGCTCCTCGTCCTCTTCCCTCATATAATTCATTACCGGACGAAGTGGCTTACCACCTAGTAAATTGATCGTAGAATCCGCTTTTGGATCACAGCCGATCTGAATGACGCGCTTTCCCATATTTGCAAAAGCTGCTGCGAGATTGGAAGTCACTGTTGATTTTCCGATACCGCCTTTTCCGTATATTGCTACCTTTAACATACTATCCTCCTATTACTCCAATTATACAAAAAAACCATTTTTCCGGCACTGCGTCAGAAAAATGGTTCCATAAGTCCTTATTTTGTAACTATTCCTGCTTGGATCATCCTTGCCGTCAGAGTTTTGTTCATTTATATTTATCTCGAATCTTTTTCATCAAATGCAATGCAGATGTATGAATCAGAAACTATTATCTGTAAATATATTATCAACTCTCTCGCAAGTTAGTCAACACAAACCTACTGTGTGGACTCCTTTAATACCACCTCATACGGCAGAAGTGTGCGGTTTGGCGTCTCCTCTCTCTCGATCTGGTGCAGCAAATTTTTGCACGCCCTCATTCCAAGCTCTTTTGCATCAAATGACAGTGATGTGATAGTCGGAACGTTGTTTTCAAGTACAGAACTGTTATAAAAGGATGCCACTTTCACCTGATCCGGCACCTTTATGTGCTTTTGTCTGAGTCGTCTCATAGCCTGGGCGCATATTGAATCATCCATGCACAGGATACAGTCAGCGTCATTTCCTATAGAATCATCGACAGCCTTTTCAACAAGTGGTTTTGTATCGAGGTTCATAAATAAAAGAGACTCATTTATCTTCTGCCCGAACTGCGAAAATGCATCGTCAACACCTGAAAGTCTGGTTTTGTTTACCACTATATCCGCATTTCCACCGAGTATTGCGATCTTCTTCATACCTCTCATAAGAAGAATCGATGTAAGCTCGCGGCATGCATTCCTGTGATCGTGGTCTACCTGTTTTACATCCTTATATTTTGATGATCCTGCTGTGACAAACGGTATTTTCTTTTCCTGTAAAAATGTCACCTGCGGATCTTCCACCATGGTACGAAGCAGTATGACTCCATCCACCTTTCTGTTTTGAATGATACGCGTAAGTCCTGACATATCACTTGCCGAGCCTATGCAAAGGAGTATGTCATATTCCATAATGGAAGCTATCTCCTGTATTCCCATGATAGCTTCCTGAAAGAAAGGCAGATCCACGAGCGCGTAATCCCCAGGCATGACCACACATATGTTAAAAGTCTTAGACTGTGCCAGACTCTTTGCAATCACATTTGGCTTATAATCATATTTGTCTATATAATCAAGAACTCTCTTTCTTGTTGCTTCACCTATTCTTCCCTTTCCGGATATGGCACGGCTTACCGTTGTCTTTGACACTCCGAGCGCCTCGGCCACATCTGAAATGGTAATATTATTGTTTCCCATTATTCCATCTCCTTTGTGCAACTCTTTTACGTTGTTGCGCAGATTATATTGTCTGATTATTTCCATATATTGTCAATAGTTATTGAGAAAATTTATTTTAAGAATTTATTAATAGCCTAAAAATGCACGTATTTATTATAAATAAGCCCTAGTCGGCGATTGTTGTTTACATATGATATTTGCTAAAGTATATTATAAATATATATTTTTTCATATGCGCAACTTTTCTTAACCATTACACATGAACCGATTTGATGTTACTGTTCGCACCTAACAGTGTGATCAGCAACGATCTGACACTAATTTACTGGGAGGTATATACAAATGAAATTTGACAACATACTCTACGGAGTGGCATACTACGATGAATACATGCCATATGACCGCGTTGACACTGATTTTCAAATGCTTGAGGATGCAGGAATGAACGTTATCCGGATTGCTGAATCTACCTGGAGCACCTGGGAACCTCAGGAGGGTGTATTTGACTTTACTCATCTGCACCGCATGCTCAACTGCGCAAAAAAGCATGGTCTTAAAGTCATAATCGGCACACCTACATACGCAGTTCCATCTTGGCTGGTGCGCAAATATCCCGAGATCATTGCCGTAACACACAATGGTCAGGAGCTTTACGGCCACCGCCAGAATATGGATATCACCAATCCTGACTATCTGCGCCACGCACAGATCATTATCCAAAAGCTTATGGAAGAGGTAATGCCGTATGACTGTGTCATCGGTTTCCAGCTCGATAACGAGACAAAATCATATGATACCTGCACAAAATACGCGCAGGCAAAATTCGTCGATTACCTTAAAGAGCATTTTCCTGATATAAAAGAATTTAATCACGAGTTCGGACTTGATTACTGGAGCAACCGCGTGGATAACTGGGAGGATTTTCCTGACATACGTGGAACAATAAACATGAGCCTTGATGCTGAATACAAGAAATTCCAGCGAAAACTCGTGACGGATTTTCTCTCATGGCAGGCTGATATCGTAAAGAAATACAAGCGCGAGGATCAGTTTATCACACAGAACTTCGACTATGAATGGCACGATTATTCATTTGGTGTGCAGCCTGAGGTAAACCAGTACGAGACTGCAAAATGCATGGATATTGCCGGATGTGATATCTATCACCCATCACAGGGCAGCCTCACCGGACGCGAGATCACAGCCTGCGGCAATATTGCCCGCGGCATAAAAGGTGATAACTATCTTGTCCTTGAGACAGAGGCAGCCGGAAACCATCCGTGGCTTCCATTCCCGGGACAGCTCCGCCTGCAGGCATTCAGTCATATCGCAAACGGTGCAAATATGGTCGAGTACTGGCACTGGCACTCTATCCACAATGCTATCGAAAGCTACTGGAAGGGTGTACTCTCTCACGATTTAAAGCCAAACCGTCTCTACCGCGAGTGCAGTGTCATCGGAAATGAGTTCAAAAAATACGGAAACCGTCTTGTAAACCTAAAAAAGACCAACAAATTCGCAGTGATAGCTGACAATGCTTCTCTCACAGGTCTAAACGAGTTTAAGCTCAACAACGAAAGTGACTCTAATTACAATACCGTATTCCGCTGGCTCTGTGATGCCTTGTATCTTATGAATATAGAGTATGATGTGATCCCGGCTGATCCGGCACTTTTTGCTTCCTATGATAATATACTCGTGCCGGCACTTTACAGCGCAACGGATGAAGTATTAAACGCTCTCGATGCTTTCGTACAGAATGGAGGTAGTCTCGTTGCCACATTTAAGACAGCATTTTCCGATGAGCATTTAAAGATCCGCTCAAAGGTACAGCCATACATATTAAATAAGGCACTCGGCATCACCTACGATGAATTCACACTGCCTGTTGATGTCACAGTAACCTATGGCGGCAAAACTTCACAGGCACGCGACTGGATGGAAATGGTAGACTGCCGTACTGCCACACCGCTTGCCATGTATGAGCACAAGCACTGGGGTGTCCATGCAGCCATCACAGAAAACTCTTACAGAAAAGGAAAAGCCATGTATCTTGGCACACTTTTCGGTGAAGATACTTTAATAGAAGCTTTCAAACATTTTTTCGGTGAGCAGGTTAATGAATTTGCCGCAGAATATCCTGTTGTCATAAAGCGCGGAGTAAATGCACTCGGTGAGAATATCATATTCCTCATGAATTACTCTGATGATACGCAGAGCATAACCTGTCAGACCGGAAGCTTTAAAAAGCTCTACGATGACAGTGCTGTGAATGAGTCGGATGTGATCACATTAGAGCCTTGGGATTTTGTCATACTATATAATTAAACAGCATATTTATAGATATGTAACTCCCGGCTTAAGCTGCTAATCCTGTAATACAGAATTAAAATTTTACACAAAAACTTTGTAATATATGCTCTTAATTCTTAATTTTTTCATAAAATTTATTAACTCTTATAAAATGATGTTGTTTGTGATATTTTTCGGTGCTATAATGCAAACGAATTATGAAGCAGACGTACAGATTCTACTGACGTAAGCTTGCATACCTTTTTAACTTATATTTTAACAACACATTTGGTGCTCTTATGAAAAAAATTACAACTAAATTGCTTGGGCTGTTTAACCGCTACAGACATATATGGATTTTGTCATACTTTATCATTTATCTGGCATGGTTTAGATATCTGGAAACTACAGTTACCACGCATTACCACCTTATTCATCTGCCTATAGATGACTGCATACCATTTTGTGAATACTTTGTTATTCCATATATTATGTGGTTTGGATACGTAGCCTGGGGAATAGCTTTCACAGCATTACACGACAAAAAAGAATTTTACAGACTATGTGCATTCCTTTATACAGGAATGACGGTGTTCCTCGTCATCTCAACGATATATCCAAACGGTCACAATTTAAGACCGTATTATTTCAGTCATCACAATATGTTTACTGCTCTTTGCGAATGGCTATACAAGACAGACACACCGACCAACCTTTTCCCGAGTATACATGTGTATAATTCACTCGGTATACATTTCGCAGTCATGCACAGTGATTATTTCAAGAATAAAAAACCGGTTCAGCATGGATCACTTGTGCTTTGTATCGCAATCATTATGGCTACAATGTTCATCAAACAGCATTCCGTATTTGATGTTTCAACAGCATTTATGCTTGCTTTTATGATGTACAATGTAGTCTATGTAAAGAACTGGATGAAACTTCCTCAAAAAAGTGGCAGCTTCGAACACAGCAAAGTACGTATATAAATACAACTAAAAGCAAAAAGCACCGGATAAACCAATTATGGCGCATCCGGTGCTTTTCACATATTATGTTCACTTTATATGCTACATTTTATATTTCTTTATCGTAACTGTTCAGTACCTTCACAGTTGCGAGCCGCAAGCGCATTAGAATCAGCT
>CAVICC010000050.1:0-19160 GCA_963641405.1 bacterium
GGGCATCTTCGGACCAGAAATTATTTTTATCAGTACCTTATGATAAGGGATGGACTGTGACAAGAAACGGGGAGAAAATAGAAGTCACAGATGATATGTTTGTAGGTGACTGTCTCTACTCAATTTCCTTAGTTGATGGAGATAATGATATTGAATTGATATATCATGTACAGGGACTTAATACTGGCATTATAATATCCCTTATTTCTATTATAATAATTATTATGCTGGTAGTGATGGGATTACGTAAGAAAAAATGATAATATGACTGATATTATTTGACATTATGGTAAAATAGGCTTATATTAGACGAGAAGTTTTTATAGTATCATCAGAAAAGGAGTAAAATAGTGATAAGGAAAAAATATTTAGCAGTTGTTATGTCACTTATATCTGCTATTTCATTAACACTTAACGCAGGAATAGACATTGTGTGGGCTGATGAGGCAACAGAGAGTGTTATAGCTACTGAGGAAGCAAAAGATGAATCAATTGATCAGCAAAATGATTATATAGAGGATGACGATAACGAATATGATTATGATTATGATCAGTATGACGTAGACGATGCATATGATATATATTCGGAACTGGGAACAGATGACCCATTGGCAGGAAGGGCAAACGGCTATATAGATGAAGGCTTTTACGGCGATGATGAATATGAAATAGCCGAATGTAGCCTATCTGCCACGTCTATTACGCATAATAGCAAATTTAATAATACAACAAAGAGGACAGGAATAGATGTATCTCATCACAATGGAAATATAGACTGGAATCGTGTCAAAGCTTCAGGAGTCGAATTTGCCTTTATCCGTGTTGGATACAGAGCTTATGAATCTGGATCTTTGGGTATGGATAGAAAAGTTTATGATAACTTAAAAGGAGCCAAAAATGCAGGTATAAAGGTTGGTGTTTATTTTTTCTCACAGGCCATAAATGTAAATGAAGCCTACGAGGAAGCTGATTTTATAACAAGTAAGATATCAGGATATACCATGGATCTGCCCGTTGTTATTGACTATGAATATGCAGCGGAACACCTAGGCAGATTGTACAATGCGCACTTATCACAGGCAGCGGCTACAGATGTAGTAAATGCATTTTGTAGCAGAGTGCAGCAAAAAGGATATATGGGTATGGTTTATGCCAATAATAGCATGCTTAATGATTCTCTTTATAAAGACAATATAAGTTCAAGAGAACTTGTCTGGCTTGCGGATTGGAAATCGCAGACAAAATATAATGGTGACTATAGTTTCTGGCAGTATGCAAATAACGGATATGTGGATGGTATAGATGGAAATGTTGATGTAGATGTATGGTACGATGACGGATCGTTATTTACAGGGGCATATTCTGTATGTAATGGGGTATATACTATTTCCTCAAAACTAAATGAAAATATGGTTTTAGATGTTGCAAATGCAAGTTGGGGAAACGGAGCAAATATACAGCTGTATAGCTCAAATGGGACAAATGCCCAGAAGTTTAGGATTACATATGTCGGCAGAGGATATTATGTTTTAGAAAATATAAATTCATGCAAACTTGTTGATGTCAGTGGCGCAAGTACTGTTAATGGAGCGAATATTTGGCAGTACAATTCAAATGATACCAGTGCACAAAGGTGGATACTTAAGCCGACAGGGGATGGATATTTTGTTATAGTATCACCAATCAGCGGCAAATGTTTGAATGTTGCATCTGCAAATGCCAGAAATGGAGCAAATATAGAACTTTATGAAAACGTATGGGCAGATTCTCAAAAGTTTAAGCTTTCACTTTGTGATGGCGGAGAGGCTTTGCAGAGTGGTGTATATGAGATTGAATCATCGCTTAATTATAGCCAGGTGCTTGATGTAAGCAATGGAAGCCATGCCAGTGGCGCTAATGTGCAGCTTTACAATTCAAATGGAACTGAAGCTCAGAAATGGGTTGTTTCATATCTGGGAAATGGATATTATAATATAAGCAATCTCGGATCTGCTAAGTCTCTTGACGTATCAAATGCGGGCAGATCAAATGGTACAAATATACAGCAGTATAGTTCAAACGGAACAGCTGCACAGCAATGGATCATACGAAATGCAGGAAATGGATATTATTATATAATTTCAAGAAACTCAGGTTATTATATTGATCTTCATAACGGATGGACAGGAAATGGAACCAATATACAGCTTTACGCACCAAATGGAAGTGGTGCGCAGAAGTTTAGATTCAAATCTGTTGGTGCAACATATGTTTCAGATGGAGATTATTGTATCACGAGTGCAGTAAATGGAAACTATGCGTTAGATATAGCAAATGCCAGCAGAGGAGCTTATGGCAATGTTCAGCTTTACTGGAAGAACTATACCGGCGCACAGATGTTTAGACTTCATGCCGTAGGTGATGGATATTATACTATTCAGAATGTAAATTCTGGATTGTATGTAGATGTTTCTGGTGCGAGCTTGAATGACGGCGCAAATGTTCAGCAGTATTATGGAAATGGAACTGCTGCGCAGAAATGGCAGATTATACAAAATACAGATAACTCGTATACGTTTGTCTGCGCTGCTAGTGGAAAGGTATTAGATGTTCACTACGGTAATGTTACTAACGGAGGCAATATACAACAATATACAAATAATAGATCAGGATCACAGAAATTCTGGTTACAGAGACTTTAATTATTATGGAAAAAGACATTTTTGATAAAATAATGGAATTGCCGGGATTTCGGATTTTTAATCCATTATATACAAAATATAAAGAAATATTATTATATCTCTTTTTTGGAGGTCTTAGCTTTATTATCAGCATCTCTACTTATGCAGCATTCAATATTGCAATGGGCTTAAATGAGCTCATTGCAAATATTTTGTCCTGGGTAATTACAGTTATGTATGCATTTTTGACTAACCGTGTCTGGGTATTTAGGTCGCCAACAAATGGAATCATTGAATTTATTAAACAAATGCTTTATTTTTATTCCGGAAGAATAATAACACTGGTCATAGAGGAATTGATTCTTTTGGTATTTATTACTATGCTCGGGTTTAATAGTATTTTGATCAAGACAATTGCTCAGATTGTAGTCATAGTTCTAAATTATGTTATAAGCAAATTGATGATATTTAAAAAAGGAAATTGATTATAATGATTTTGGAATATTTAGTTTGTTTAATTTTAGCCTTGGCATTTTCTGCATCAGCGGATTATATTAGTATCGGGGAATGCGCTTTTTTGACATTAGAATATTTTGGGAAAGTTATTATTTACTATATCATATTCCTTTTATTATTTAGAGGAACAAGATCATTGTTGAAACGCATGTCAGGCGAACTTAAAAAAACAAGGATAGAGGCTGTTTTTGAAGCAAAACACAGCATGATCATTATTGCGGCAACCATATTTATATTATGGTTGCCTACATTTGTTTTTCTGTTTCCAGGTACAGCTATAAATGATACCTGGGGTCAGTTGGGACAATATATGGAATATGTTAGTTCCGGAAATTATGCAAAAGGTATATTGTATGATCATCATCCGATTTTTGATACCTTTTTTATGGGAATTGTAATTACAGGGCTTAAAAATATTACAGGGCATTGGAAAATTGCATTGTTTGGGTATGTTTTGATACAGGCGGTATTTTCAGCTATTGCATTTGCATACACAATTGAGTATACTTATAAAAAGCTAAAACTTGATGCGCGTGTTGGATTTGTTATGATATTGATATATTCATTAATCCCGATATTTCCTATGAGTGTGCAGACTATATCTAAAGATGCATTGTTTTCGTGGATATATGTATTTTTTGCTGTTATGTTTGTGGAAATTGTGCGCACGAAGGCAGAATGTTTTTCGTCTAAAAGGTTTTTGTCTGCTTTTATAACAATATGTATTCTGACATGTCTTACGAAAAAAGTTGGTGTGTACGTTATACTTATTTCATTAATGGTAGCCATTTTTATGAAGATGAAAAAAAGGGCAAGAATTTGTCTTATAGTTCCTTTATTAGCTGTTATCATAGTAATGTATGGTATTATGCCAGCTATCATTAAAGCTACAGGGACTGTTAAAGGCGGCCAGCAGGAAATGCTGTCTATACCTTTTCAGCAGAGTGCAAGATATGTCAAATATCACAGTGATGATATAACGGATGAGGAATATAAAGTAATAGATAAGGTTTTGTGGATTACTGATCTTTCAGAGCGTTATGATCCGATAAATGCAGATCCGGTAAAGGGTTATACACCAAAGAGTGATGCATCAGATTATAAAAAATATATAAAGCTATGGATCAAGCAGGGACTACGCCATCCGAGAACATATATAGAGGCTTTTGCTGCAATGGAATCAGGATGGTTTTCATGGACGCAGTATTCTCCACTTATCAGTATGGATTGGCATAATCAGATGAATGTTCAGCTGATTCCTGAAAAAGTAACAACTCGCCCAGATTTATGTAAATATACAGCTGATGCTTATCAGGCTATAATAGATGAGCTCTATCAGATACCGATTATTAAACTGATTTTCACCTACGGATTATATGCATCTATAATTCCGGGATTTGTATTTGTAACAGTTTTTAGATTATTTAGAAAGAAAGATATAAAATACTGGATTGCTACAGTACCACTGTTTTTATCAATAGCGCTGGGTTGCTGGCTAGCTCCGGTTTCAATAGCAGCAGAAGGAAAACGATATTTATATCCTGTAATATATACAATTCCGTTGATGCTGGCATGGTGCATTTATATTTATAAAAGAGAAAATACTTCCGTAGAGAAAGTTGAGGATAAAATTAATGGATAAGATTGCAGTATTAATTCCTTGTTATAACGAGGAGAAAACAATTGAAAAGGTTGTAAATGACTTTAAGGCAGTTCTACCTGAAGCTGAAATTTATGTATATAATAATAATTCTACTGACAGAACAGCAGAGATTGCTAAGAATGCAGGTGCAATAGTCCGTAATGAATACATGCAGGGAAAGGGAAATGTCATTAGAAGAATGTTTCGTGATATAGATGCGCAATGCTATATTATGACAGATGGAGATGATACTTATCCGGCAGAAAATGCTCGCAAAATGGCAGATCTAGTACTTCAAAAGAATGTGGATATGGTAGTTGGTGACAGACTTTCATCAACATATTTTACAGAAAATAAGAGACCTTTTCACAATTTTGGCAATTCAATAGTAAGAAAAAGCATTAATGTGCTGTTCCATAATGATATCAAAGATATTATGACAGGATACAGGGCATTCAGTTATGGTTTTGTAAAAACATTCCCAATTTTGTCAAAGGGATTTGAGATTGAGACAGAGATGAGCATACATGCTGTAGATAAGAATATGTATGTAGAAAATGTAGTTATAGATTATCGTGACAGACCAGAGGGAAGTGAATCTAAATTAAATACTTATTCAGATGGATTCAAGGTATTAAAGACTATAGCAAGGCTTTATAAGACATACAATCCAATGGGCTTCTTTGGTATTATTGCAGCTATATTGGCGATTATATCAATAGGATTTTTTATACCGGTAATAAGTGAGTATATAAAGACAGGACTTGTTCCTAATTTTCCAACTCTTATTGTTTGTGGATTTACTATGATAGCGGCAATTCAGTCGTTTTTTGCAGGTATGCAGCTTCAAACAATTGTACAGAAGAACAGACAGGATTTTGAAATGAATCTTCAAAATGTTGAGAATGTCAGAAAACAATTAGAAAAAGAATAAATGGATTTTAATATGCTGCAATAGATTTCTATTGCGGTATATTTTTATAGGAGAGATGTATGGAGAAGGCTAAAGCTATTATCAGATGCATAATTGTAATATTTGCGAGTGTTGTATTCGCAGAATATATGAATTTTACATCACCGGTCATGTGGGGAGCTATATGTGCACTATTTGTTTTGCTTTTAATGAGAAAATTGGGGATTAATACAGAAAGAAAGTATATTGTTCCGTCGCTAGTTTTTTCGCTATTTATTTCATTTATAATAGTATTGGGAAAACATATGATCATCAATACAACAGATTTATATTCTGGTACAGTTAATACAAGTTATGTTAGCCAGTATAAATGGTATGATATTATAATTTGGCTTGGCATGGCATATTTATTTGTAATGATCATACGTATTATACTAAATTTCAGATCTACTTATCCAGCATTATGTGTTAGGACTGATGTTGAAAAGAAAATAAACTGGAAGAATACGCTGATTTCTATGGGATTGATTTTTATAGCCTGGCTGCCATATCTTATAGTTTATTATCCTGGTTTTTATTTTGGGGATTCAATAGGCAGTGTAGCGCAAGCAATAGGTCAGGGACAGCTTAATAATCATCATCCTGTACTCTATGCTATGCTTATTCGATTATGTGTATGTATTGCTGGTGGTAAGGATTCTGTAACTGCTGGTGTAGCGATATATATTGTAGTACAGATGCTATTTATGGCATTTGTTTTAGGATATTTTCTGAACTGGCTTATGGTAAGGTTTAATATTAGAAAATGGATGATTGCTATTCTTGCAATTATTTTAGCAACATGTCCTTATTTTGCCCAGTATTCTGTTGCAATATGGAAGGATCCTATTTTTTCAGTATCAATTGTTCTATCTTCAATTTTGCTATATGAAATGATATTAAAGAAGAATAATAAAAAAGCACAAGTGGTTCTTTTGATAAAGTTGTTTGTATCATTTCTTATTATAAATTTTAGTCGAAACAATGGGTTGTATATAATATTAGCTACATTGATCATTGCTGTGTTAACACTGATAAAGAGAGATATGAGAAATGTTGCGGTTAAAATCATAGTAGTTTGCGTTGCAGTTATTGTATTTAACAGCATTGTGACAGGACCAATATACAATGCTATTGGTGTTATACAAGAAGATGAGAAAGCAGAAAGTTATGGTATATTTTTAGCACAAATGGCAAGGGTTGTTGCATTAGATGGCAATCTATCAGAAGATGACAGACAATACATGAGTGAACTTTTACCATTAGAAGAATACAAGAGTTTATATGCGCCGGGATGCATTGACAATATAAAATACAGTGCTGACTTTGATAAGACGGTTTTAGACAATGATTTTTTTAAAACCTATTTTTCTATATTGAAGAAAAATCCTTTAATTTGTTTTGAAGCATGGGAATTTCAGACCTTCGGATTCTGGTCATTAAATCAAAAGGTTATAAATGACAATGCATCGAATCTCCTATTAGGAGTACCTAGAAATATATATCCGGACAATAATATAGGTATAGAGAATCTTAAAATAAAAAATGTTGATTTAAGCAGTGATGCAGTAAAGGTTTTTCCATATACAGGAAAGTGTATACCTGTAGCATATGCTAATTGGCTTTTGATAGTGGTTGCTTTTTTTGCATTTTTCAGAGGTAAATTTGATGATCTTATAGTTGTGGCACCTGCGTTAGGATTGATGGCAACTCTTGTTATCGCATCACCTATTTTTTATTGGCCAAGATATGGTTTTGCGGAACAATTGTTAATTCCATTGTTTGTTGTAATGCTTTTTAGGAAGCGAGAATAATTTTAATTCAAAAACATTCAAAAGATTCAGGAGGCTGAACAAAAATGGCGAAAGGTATGATTTCGATAATAGTACCATGTTATAATGAGCAGGAGGCACTGCCACTCTTTTATCCGGAGGCGGTAAGGGTATTTGAAACCATAGATTATGATTATGAGCTTATATTTGTAAATGATGGCTCAAAGGATGATACTTTAAAAGTATTAAAAGATCTTGCGCAAAAAGATAAGCATGTCACATATCTGTCATTTTCACGTAATTTTGGAAAAGAGGCAGCTATGTATGCGGGATTTTGCAATGCAAAGGGAGATTATGTTGCGGTAATGGATGCTGATCTGCAGGATCCGCCAGCACTTTTACCAGATATGTTTAAATATCTTGAATCAGGTGAGTATGACAGTGTTGCTACGAGAAGAGTATCACGTGCCGGGGAACCTCCGATCAGAAGCTGGTTTGCACGGAAATTTTACAAGATCATAAACAGAATATCAGATGCAGATATAGTAGATGGGGCCAGAGACTACAGGCTTATGAAGCGCAGTATGGTTGATGCCATAGTTTCTATGGGGGAGTACAATCGTTTCTCCAAAGGTATTTTTGGATGGGTTGGCTTTAAGACATATTGGTATCCATATGAGAATGTAGAGCGCGTGGCCGGTGAGACAAAGTGGAATTTTTGGAAGCTTTTTAAGTATGCTATTGATGGTATTATCAATTTTTCACAGGCACCGCTTAGTATCGCTTCGTGGTTTGGAATAGGAATGACAGGATGTGCATTTTTTATGCTTATCGTGATAGTTATAAGGAGGCTTATATTTGGAGATCCTGTTGCTGGATGGGCATCTATGATATGTGTGATCATATTTATAGGTGGCATACAACTGTTTTGTCTAGGCATAATGGGGCAGTATATTGCCAAGACTTATATGGAATCAAAGCATAGACCTCATTTTATCATTTCTGACACAAATAAGGACGATGTGATCAACATAAAATAACTCAAACCTCGCACATGTTTTACAGAGGGGCCGCTTGGACTGTTGATAACTGCGCAATCAGCAGTCCCGGCGGCACCATCAACATTTTACATGTGGGAGTTTGAGTTATATATTTTATTCAAGTATCTCAGCCAGATCAGCCTCAGGGGTGGTTGTTGGTGCTATATTGTAGTTTTCTACGAGAAAATTCAGCACATTTGGAGAGATAAATGCCGGTAGTGTCGGTCCAAGTTTAATATTTTTGATACCGAGGTAGAGTAGTGTAAGCAGTATACATACAGCTTTCTGCTCATACCATGAGAGTACCATTGAGAGTGGCAGTTCGTTCACACCGCAGTCAAAGGCTTCGGCGAGGGCAACTGCTACTTTTATTGCCGAGTAGGCATCATTGCACTGTCCCATATCCATTATCCTTGGGAAATCACCAATCTTTCCAAGATCAAGATCATTAAAACGGTATTTGCCACAGGCAAGTGTGAGGATGATAGAGTCTGAAGGTGTCTGTTTTACAAATTCTGTAAAATAATTTCTTCCAGGACGTGCTCCGTCGCATCCACCGACAAGGAAGAAATGTTTGATCGCACCTGCTTTTACAGCATCAATGATCTGATCAGCAACACCAAGCACTGTGCTGTGAGCGAAACCAGTAGTTACTGTATCTCCACCATTTATACCTGTCATAATATGATCATCAGTATATCCACCAAGCTCTAAAGCTTTTTCAATCACTGGTGTAAAATCTTTTGTATGGCTATCTGTATTTCCTGAAATATGCACTACATCAGGAAACGACACTACTTCGGTAGTGAATACTCTGTCTTTGTAGCTAGGTTTTGGTGGCATAAGACAGTTTGTGGTGAATAAAATGGCTCCAGGAATATCAGCAAACTCGCGCTGCTGGTTCTGCCATGCAGTACCGAAATTGCCCTTTAGGTGTGGGTATTTTTTAAGCTCAGGATAAGCGTGGGCAGGGAGCATCTCGCCATGTGTGTATATATTGATGCCCTTATCCTTAGTCTGCTCTAAGAGCATCTTAAGATCAAGGAGATCATGACCTGTGACAACGATAAAAGGTCCTTTTTCTATCGTAAGAGGTACTGTTGTAGGAACAGGATTGCCGTAGGTTTCGGTATTAGCCTGATCAAGCAGTCCCATACATTTGAAGTTTACTTCTCCAACTTTTAGTACGATAGGGAGCAGTTTATCCATACCCCAGTCCTGGCCGATAGCACAGAGTGCTTCAATAAAGAATTTGTCTACAGTGGCATCTTCATATCCGAGAACCATTGCGTGATATGCGTATGCAGCTATTCCCCTTATTCCGAACAAAATAAGTGATTTAAGAGATCTGATATCTTCGTTTGCATCCCAGATTTTTGACATATCATAGTCGTTATCTGATGTAGATATGGCATGAATTTTATCTATCATTACGTTAATGGTCTCTTCATTGAAATTTACGTTTGTTATAGTGCTAAAAAGACCTTCAACAATAATACGTTTTTCTTCTTTTGTAGGTTCTTTGTCCTCCATCTGCTGAGCCATCTTGATTAATGCTCCTGTGAGTTTATCCTGCAGAGTTGCAACAACGGCATTTTTGCCACATACTCCGGTAGCTCCTGTACAACCTGTGCATCCGGCAGTTTGCTCACACTGGAAACAGAACATTTTATTATCCATTTGAAAAATCCTCCTGTAATAGTTATTTGCGTGATGAATATCGTATCCGCTTTACAATAAGTATCATATAAGATAAAAAAAATAAAATATGTTGTTATAACAACAAAAATTGTTTTTTGAAGGTGAATCCGTTATACTATATTCATAGTATAGCGGATTATTTTGGGAGGCTGTTATGTACAATACTATGAAATTGCCGGTTGGAATTGATGATTTCAGGAAATTGCGTGAATCAGATTTTTATTATGTCGATAAGACAAAACTTATAGAGCAGCTTTTGCAAAGCTGGAGTGAGGTGACTCTTTTTACTCGCCCACGTCGCTTTGGGAAAACTCTTAATATGAGTATGCTAAAAAACTTTTTCGAAATAGGTATGGACAAGTCTTTATTTGATGGATTATATATTTCGAAGAACAAGGCGCTGTGTGAAGAATTTATGGGAAAGTACGCTGTCATTTTTCTTTCACTAAAAGGGGTGGAAGGATTAGATTTTCAGTCGGCAAAGAGAATGCTATGTACTATTATAGAATGTGAAATAAACAGACACTATTATTTGAAAACGAGTGAAGCTCTGACAGATGAGGATAGAACTCAGTTTGTGAAGATGCTTCAGGGTAATGCGGACAATATTGTGGACAGCATACGAATGCTTTCACAATTTTTGTATAAGCATTATGGTAAAAAGGTGGTTATACTCATAGATGAATATGATGTTCCACTTGATAAGGCTTTCCAGAATGGTTACTACAAAGAGATGGTCTCTCTCATAAGAGGGCTATTTGGTCAGGCGCTCAAGACTAATGAGTTCCTGCAGTTTGCGGTGCTTACAGGCTGCCTTCGCGTGTCAAAGGAGAGTATTTTTACAGGGCTTAATAATTTTGATATTAATTCTATAGTGGATATAGATCACGATGAGCAGTTTGGCTTTACAGATGATGAAGTAAGAAAGTTGTTATCTGATTACGAAAGAGAGGAACGTTATGCTGATGTCAAAGAGTGGTATGACGGATATCATTTTGGCAATGCAGATATATATTGTCCATGGGATGTAATTAATTTTGCTAAGAAGCTTGCGTCAGACAAAGATGCCAGGCCAAGTGCGTTCTGGATCAATAGTAGTGGCAATGATATGGTAAAACGTTTTGTTGACAAAGCAGATCAGACGACGAGAGATGAGATTGAAAATCTTGTGTCAGGTGGGGTGGTGGAAAAACAACTTCGTCTGGATCTTACATATGATGAGATTGATCATACAATAGATAATCTTTGGAGTGTTTTATTTACAACAGGTTATCTTACTAAGGTTGGAGAAGTTAAAATGCCTGACAGCGAAAGCTATGCATATAAGCTTGTGATTCCGAATAAGGAAGTACGTGAGGTTTTTGTTCTCCAGATACAGGAGTGGTTCAAATCTGTTGTCTCAAATGATAATGATAACATGAAGCTTTTATCAAATGCAGTTCTGAAAAAGGATGAGAAACAGATCCAAAGGCAGTTAAATATTATTATGGGTCGAATGATAAGCATACTCGACACAAAGGCACCGGATGATATGAAAGAGAATTTTTACCATGGACTGCTTCTTGGACTTCTGCGTGGAAGCAATCCGGACTGGCTTATCAAGTCAAATCGTGAATCTGGCGATGGCTTTAGTGATATTATGATCAGGCCGGAAGATCCTGATTCTGGCATTGTCATTGAAGTAAAGTATTCTAGAGATATTAAAGGACTTGATGTGGCATGTGAGACTGCCCTTACGCAGATCAAGGACAAAAGATATGATGAAGAGCTTAGGGAAGAGGGTAGGTGTGATATTCTAGCCTATGGAATTGCATTCTGCAGGAAACGCTGCAAGGTGATTGGAGAGAAATTATAATATTTTTAGGAGGATTTTGGGAATTGACCTACACAAAATAAAAGTAGGAGTGTATAATAAAACCAAATATTATATTCAAAGGGGACAATGATGGGAAAGTACTTTGGAACAGATGGCTTTCGCGGAGAGGCCAATGTTGATCTTACAGCAGAGCACGCATACCAGATAGGAAGATTTTTAGGCTGGTATTATGGAGAGTTAAAAAAGAAAAAGCAGGTGGATGAGCCTGCTAAAATAGTAATAGGAAAAGATACAAGACGTTCAAGTTATATGTTTGAATATTCACTTGTATCAGGACTTACAGCGTCAGGAGCAGATGCATATCTGCTTCATGTTACGACTACACCTTCAGTGGCATATGTAGCCAGAATAGATGAGTTTGACTGTGGTATCATGATTTCAGCAAGTCACAATCCATACTATGACAATGGCATCAAACTCATAAACAGCAGCGGCGAGAAAATGGATGAGGAGACAATTCTTCTGATCGAGGATTATATAGATGGTAACCTTCATCTTTTTGGACAGGATTGGAAAGAACTTCCATATGCCCACAAGGATGCAATCGGATGCACAGTTGACTATGTTGCAGGGCGTAACCGTTACATGGGATACCTTATTTCACTTGGGGTATACTCATTTAAGGGCATGAAAGTAGGACTTGATTGTGCTAACGGAAGCTCATGGAATATGGCAAAATCAATATTTGAGGCACTTGGAGCAAAGTGTTATGTTATAAATAATGAGCCAAATGGTCTCAATATCAACAACAATGCCGGCTCTACACATATAGAGGGATTACAGAAATTTGTCGTAGACAATGGTCTTGATGTAGGATTTGCATACGATGGAGACGCCGACAGATGTCTTTGCGTGGATGAACTTGGGAATGTGATCACTGGAGATCATATCCTGTATATCTATGGAAAATACATGAAAGAGCGCGGAAAGCTTGTTACAAATACTGTAGTTACAACTGTAATGTCAAACTTTGGACTATACAAAGCTTTTGATGAGCTGGGTATAGACTATGCAAAGACAGCAGTAGGCGATAAATATGTATATGAGTATATGCAGCAGAATGGCTGTCGTATCGGAGGAGAGCAGTCAGGGCATATTATATTCTCCAAATATGCATCAACAGGTGATGGTATTCTTACCAGTCTTAAGATGATGGAAGTCATGATGGCAAGAAAGCAGAAGATGAGTCAGCTTTGCGAAGGTCTTACAATCTATCCACAGGTATTACAGAATGTGCGTGTGGCAGACAAGGCAGAAGCACTTGCAAATCCACAAGTTCAGGCTGCAATCGATCAAGTTACAGCCAAGCTTGGCGACACAGGACGTATTCTCGTGCGTGAGTCTGGTACAGAGCCGCTTATTCGTGTCATGGTAGAGGCGGAGAGTGAGGAAATCTGTCAGAAATATGTAGATATGGTAGTGGCAAAGTTAAAATAGTATATCATGTATGAATTTTACGAAAGCTGTATGATAAATTACATCATGCAGCTTTTGCAATTGAAATTTATCCGGGAATATAAGGAGCACAAGGCAAGACATTGAATTTAAAGGATTATATAGTTAAAGACATACAGCAGACATTACAATACCTGCCATCAGCGGCATATCTGGCATTGATATGTATTGCGATATATGTTTTTTTATGGCTGTTACATTATCTTTTTCACATTCGACAAGTATCAAAACATGGCGGAAGCAGAAGTAGTATAATGCACAAAATGTGGCATATGCTCTGTTGCGGGGCATTTGCAGCATATATTTACATGCTTGTGATGATTGTATACTATTCCAGAGAGCCTGGAAGCCGCAGCGGAGTGATCGATATGGAATTGTGGAGCACATGGGGAACTTCCATGCAGACACATGCTTTTTTCATAGAAAATATAATACTTTTTGTGCCGTTTGGCATATTATTTCCAATTGTATTTAAAAAGTGGCTTAGATGGGTTACTATACCAGCGGGTGCATTGATCAGTGCAGGAATAGAGTATACACAGCTTGTGACAGGGCGAGGATATTGCCAGTTAGATGATCTGGTGACCAATACTGCGGGCACGGTGATTGGATTTGTGATATTTTTAATAGGATATATTGGAAAAATGATATGGGAGAAATCCAAGAAACGCAATGGAAAACATTAAGCATTTCTTAAGAATTCTTAATTCGATAGCACAGGGCAATTTTTATGGATGTTCTGTGCTATAATTTTTGTCATTGAAGCAATTAAGATAGATGTAGGGATATAATAAATTATGAAAAATGTACTAGAGTGGCTCGAAGCCACCGTAATACACCATCCTGACAAGATTGCATTTTCAGACACAAATGACTGCATATCATTTAAAGAAGTGTATGATATTGCAAGAAATACAGGAACGTATCTGATAGATGTGCTTGGAATTGACAGGACACCGGTTGCTGTTTTTGCTGGCAGGAGAATGATAACACCGGCATATTTCCTTGGAGTTGTATACTCCGGCAGGCCTTACGCACCGATCGATGCGACACTTCCGGATAAGAGGCTAGAAAAGATTCTTAAAAATCTGCAGCCCAAGGCAATTATAGCGGACAGGGAAAGTTTAGAGCATGTAAATAGCATAGTTGATGAACTGGTAAAGAATGCTGACTTTAGCAGACCACAGGTATTTGTGGCAGAGGATATTGCCGGAAAGAATGAGTCGGGTAAGGCAGATGACATTGCTGATGCAGATAATAAAAAGCTTGCAATAGTCCGAAGGCAGATGTCGATGACAGATCCTTTGTATATTATTTATACATCTGGCTCGACAGGAAATCCTAAGGGCGTAGTGACATCGCATTTGTCTCTTGTGACATATATCAATGCGTACTGTGATATAATGCATATAGAAGAAAATGATGTGCTTGGCAATCAATCACCACTTGATTATATAGCTGCGATAAGAGATATTTATCTGCCGCTTAAGACCGGGTGCAGCACGGCTATAATTCCAAAAGAATACTTTATGGAGCCGAATGTGCTGTTTGATTATATGAATGACAAACAGGTCAGCAGTGTAGGTTGGAGTGTATCGGCATTTACCATTTTGTCTTCGCTTGGAGCATTTGAGGAGGCAGGACTTAAGAGTCTTAGAAAAATATGCTTTTCCGGCTCGGTAATGCCGTGCAAAGTACTTCGCAAATGGCAAGAAAATCTGCCAAAGGCACATTTTGTAAATCAGTACGGACCAACAGAGGCAACTGCTTCTTGCACATATTACAGTATAAATCATCTGGTGGATGAGGATGAGGTGCTTCCGATAGGACAGGCTTATGACAACTACAGGGTATTTTTGATAGATGAGGCAGGAAAAGAATCGGCAGTCGGAGAACAGGGCGAGATATGTGTATGCGGACCGATCCTGGCATTGGGATATTATAATGATCCTAAGAGAACGAATGCCGCATTTACACTAAATCCACTAAACAATGCCTATCCTGAGCGGATGTATCGCACAGGTGATTACGGAAAGCGAGATGAGAATGGACTACTTCATTTTTGCGGAAGGATGGACCGTCAGATAAAGCATATGGGACACCGAGTGGAGCTTGATGAGGTGGAACATGCCGCAAATATGGTAGAGAAAGTTGCAGAAAGCTGCGTTATATATAATAAGCAAAAAGAAATTTTACAGCTTTTTTACACAGGTGACTGCGATAAAAGAAACCTGGCACTGGCACTAAGGCAGGAGCTTCCGGGCTTTATGGTACCAAGAAAGATAAAGAAGCTTGAGCAGATGCCGAAGCTTCCAAATGGAAAATACGATATGAAAAAACTGGAGGAAATGTAAAATGAGAGACACAATTTTAGAAATATTAGAGGATTTAAGACCTGACGTGGACTTTGATAAAGAGACAAAGCTTATCGATGACAAAATTCTTGAGTCATTTGATATCGTATCGCTTGTATCAGATCTGACTGACGAGTTTGATATCACTATAAGGCCAAAGGATCTCGTGCCTGAGAATTTTAATTCTGTAGACGCAATCGAAGAGCTTGTAAAAGCACTGGTGGAGGAATAAAATATATGAAACAGACACCGTATTATGTATTTGATACGGACGAGTTTGCAAAAAGAGCAGCCATGATAAAGGCTGCTCTTGATTGTAAGGGCGGACGTAAGATACCACTTTGCTTCTCCATAAAAGCCAATCCATTCCTGTTATACAGGCTCCCTGACGAACTCGACAGGGTGGAGGTGTGCAGTCCGGGTGAGCTTGAGATATGCATAGCACTTGGAATAAAGCCTGAAAGCATCATATATTCGGGTGTTATGAAGGAAAAATGTGACATCAGAAGAGCCGTGGAATATGGAGTCGGGATACTGACCTGTGAGAGTATGAGACATGCGAAGCTCATAAGTAAGGTCGTGGCTGAGTTTTCAGAGGAGAATGTTTTAGGTAGTGAATCCGATATAGGTGATGCGAAAAAAGCTGATTATAAGACTGCGAAAGTTATACTGCGTCTGACAAGCGGCAATCAGTTTGGAATGTCGCTTGATGATATTGAGTATATCATATCCCATCCCAACAAATTTAAGGGCATTTCCGTGATTGGACTTCATTACTATTCAGGAACACAGAAGACACTTAGAAAGATCAATAAAGATCTGGAAAAGATAGACTCTGCATTAACGACACTCAAAGAAAAATATGATTTTGCGCCTGAGCTTGTAGAATATGGCCCGGGATTGTGCGTAGAGTATTTTGAGGATGACTGGGAGGCAAAAGAGCAGGCTGCGCTGGACGAGGCGGCAGAGGTACTCAGACAATTTACCGGTAAATATCCGCTTGGCATAGAGATGGGACGTTTTCTCGCGGCATCCTGTGGCAAATATTACACAAAAGTCATGGATCAAAAATCAACAGGAGATGCAAATTATGCTATTTTAGATGGCGGTATTCATCATCTTAATTACTATGGACAGAGGATGGCGATGCAGGTGCCACCGATCAGGATATACGCTGATGGATATGAACCAGGCGAAAATAATGTGGGAAACTCTAAGATAAAGGGAGTGTCAGGTCCGGTAGGAAATGTTGAAAATATGGAAAAGACCGGAAATAATATGGATTACACTCTCTGTGGAAGTTTGTGTACGGTAGCAGATGTCCTTGTTAGAGAAGTAACACTTCCGAAGCTAGAAACTGGTGATATTCTTGAATTTGGCCATTGCGGAGCATATTCTGTAACAGAAGCTCCTGCACTTTTTCTGTCAAGGCAGATGCCTGCGATATACGCATATTCAAAGTATAATGGATACGAGTGTTTAAGAGATCATATACCTGCAGCCGGGATCAATCTGGCGAAGAGATATATATGAAGCTTCAAGGAGGCAGATAATAGAATTATGAAATTGAAAGGCTACTATTCCTCAGGAGAATTTGCAAAAAAAGCTCACATCACGAAAAAAACCATCCGGTACTATGATGAGCACAACATATTAAAGCCATCATACGTCAATGAAAACGGTGCCAGGTTTTACAATGATGAGGATTTTGCCAGATTACAGCAGGTTTTATTCCTCAAATATCTGGGATTTTCACTGGATGATATAAAAGAGATGACTCTTAGAAATACAAACAGCGATATACTTGCAAAGTCACTTCATATGCAACTTAGCCTGGTAGAGGAGAAAATTGAGCAGATGAAACTCATGAAATCAGCTGTGCAGGAGGCATCAGATGTCATATACCAGGGAAAAAATGTCGACTGGAGCCATATGCTTGAGCTGGTCAATATAAACGAGATGGAGCAGAAACTAAAGCAGCAGTACAGGGATGCTTCAAATATTTCTGCAAGGATCAGTCTGCACAGGGATTTTTCCATGAATCCAAAGAGCTGGTTTAACTGGATATTTGAAGAATGTGGATTTTTTGAGGGAGAAAAAGTGCTTGAAGTAGGCTGTGGCGATGCATCTTTATGGACACAGAATATGCCAGACATTCCTCAGAATATTGATATCACGTTGACAGATATATCATATGGAATGGTAAGGGATGCAACACGAAATGTTGGTGAGGATGATAAACGTTTTACTTATGAGGTGATGGATGCACACAGTTTGTACAAGCAGGATGAGACATTTGACTGTGTAATAGCAAATCATGTGCTTTTTTACTGCGATGATCTAGATAGGGTGTGCACCGAGATATACAGGGTGCTAAAGCCCGGAGGCGTATTTGTGTGCAGTACGTACAGCTCACAGCATATGAAGGAGATCAGCGAGCTTGTAAAGGAGTTTGATGACAGGATCGAGCTGTCTGCGGAAAAGCTTTACGAGCAGTTTGGTAAGGAAAACGGTGGGGCGATACTTGGCAGATATTTTGATGAAGTAAAATGGCATGGATATGAGGATGAGCTTGTTGTGAAAATGGCAGAACCGGTAATAGAGTACGTGCTTTCATGCCATGGCAATCAAAACAGATTTATTGTGGACAGATACAAGGAATTTTCCTCTTTTGTAAAGAGGAAAACGGATTGTGGTTTTCATATAACAAAAGATGCTGGTGTATTTATTGCACGAAAATAATCCGAAAGCATTTCACAAAAAAATATTTTTTTGTGAAATGTAACCGAAAAATTGTAAAAATGCAAAATAATACTTGAAGGTGCCCTTGGGGCACCTTTTATAATATGAAAAACAAGGTAAATATTCAAAACACCATAGAATAAGAAAAACTGATATATCATGCTGGCATGATATTGGCAGGTTTTCTTATTCGAAAGGTGGCTCGAATAGAGTCACCGCCACATATATGAGCAAAATTAGCTGCATTGCAGCGAGAAAGCACGAGTTATCGTGCGGTTTTGCGAATAGATGTAGGTGTTTTGTAAACTTCAAGAAAGAAGGAGAACACCATGAAAGGTATTATTTTAGCGGGAGGTTCAGGCACACGTCTTTATCCACTCACAATGGTAACTTCGAAGCAGTTACTTCCAATTTATGACAAGCCAATGATCTATTATCCTATGTCAGTTC